>QFQW01000031.1 GCA_003248755.1 Chryseobacterium sp.
AGGCTCCTTTTATGACATCAATATGTTGAAAATTGTTGACATCAATATTAGGTGCATGTTCCACACCCCACTCCTGTTCTGCCATCCTCACACCATTGTTGACAATAGAAATTCTACTTCCATAAAGTCCATGGATAACCGGTTTCACAATATTGTTCCCTGTTTTGAGACCACTGACGCCAGAAATGTTTTTTAAGAGATTCCCCAGATTTTCTGTAGAATTTTTCTCAATTTCGGAACGGTCAAGGGTTTTCACCACCATAGAACCGTTGCTTTTATGATTGCCATGCACGGTTACAGATTGTATCTCATTCACGTGATGTTCCAAAGTAATCGTCAAATGAACATCCTGCGTAACTCCTACATTTTCAGCATAATCATTACAATCAGGATGTTTTGCAACGAGTTTATATTGACCTGCAGGAATCTGCTTAAAAGAAAACTTTCCCGTTTTATCTGTTCTGGTGGAGAATTCACCAATTTTTACCACAGCATTTTCCAACATCGTTTTGTCGTGAAAATCCTGAACAGTCCCTTGAACAGTATATGTTTTCTGTGCGCTTGTAATTGCCAATCCACAAAAGATGAACAATAAACTATATATCAATTTCATTGTAAAATAAAAGATTGCATACTTTTCTTTTCAAAAAAGCATCTGTAAAAAAAATCTTGAAATTTGTTGTAATTATCGACTTTTTGCACATTCAGAATGCACAAATTGTAATTAAGTAACTAAGAGAAAATAAACAACTGAAGTAAGCCTTTTATCTTTTCCCTATTTTCTTTCATCTACTTAACACCATTTTATCTTTTAATATTTGCTCCGATAGGAGCATTATGTTTGTAGTAGATTATTGAACGTGTAAGAAAGAACGCCGGAGGAGTTCAATATTTACCAATAAATCCTAAGCACAAATGGTATAATATCCAAAACAAACCTCAAAGGCTCATTTTTTCATTAATAAAATTAAAATAGTCGATAAAGCGTAATTATGAAATTGATGGAGGACCCCGAAGCTGAAAGGTGTATTTGGTCGCTGACCATATTTTTTCCTGTACAGAAAAAGTTTGTTTTGCCTCGTTGGTATGGTTTTCAAAATGAAAAACGAATTCTTCCGGAATCAATGAGTTTCCAGTCGCTAGAAAATGACAAGCCAAACAATCTCCTGATTGACTTTTAGAAACTTCTTTGAAAATGCTTTTCTCCGTTTTCTTGAATCCGGAATCTCTGAAGTAAGATTCGCCTGCGTGATTGTGTAATTGTGAAGAAAACAACGCCACAAAAAGATACATCACGGCAAAAAATACCGAGATAAAATTCTTAACAGCTTTGTTGTTTCTGATTAGCATCAATGCAAATGTAGAAATTTTTTGTGAAAAACAGAGATTATGTTAATTTCTAAAAAGATTATAGGCTTTTAAATTGCTCGCAGATTAAGAAAAAAGGAGCGGATTTTTTTTTATCATCTGCAAAATCTGCCCAATCGGCGAGAAAATTATTTTACATTTTTATTTTTCTTCTTCAAAGTACAAACGGTAATATTTCCCTTTTTCATCCTGTCCGGTTTCTATCATTTTTCGGTCACCGTGGATGTAGATGTGGAAATTCTTATCGAGTTTGATAATGGATTTAAAATGTCTTTGCTGCTTTTTAACCGCCTGGTTATTAATTGGAAAATCTTCCGAAATCGAGATCTGCATATCCTGTTCGTAATCCGATTTGAAGTTGGAAAAACTTTCGATCACGTTTTCATCTTCCAAGACTTCTTTTACAAAGTCATCATATTTGAACTCTTCTTTTTCTTTGAAGAAATTAATGGACTTATTCAGGAAATCAGCCTGGTCCGCTTTGGAGACTTCAAATTCCTGCGGCAATTGTTGCGTGATAAAATCCTTGTAAACAGACAAAGTTTCCTGGGTGTGAAAATACTCGTCGTCACGTTGTTTTACCTTCAAGAAGTCCTCGAACCAATAATACATATCGCCGTTTTTGTTGTTATCAACAACCGACAAGATATAGCCACTCTCTTTTTCACTGTTATATATCAAAGCCGCTTTATCAATCTTGGACAAACTGATTCCGAAATCTCTTTCAATTTCAAAAGACTCATCCTGAGGGTTGATCTTCAGAAAACCTTCTCTCTTTTCCGTTTTGAAGATCCCGATAGAATCTGTTTTTTCACTCTTGCCGTCAGCCGATTCAAAAACTTCGCCTTCAAAATAGACAACGAACAACTCACCAGCCTGAACTCTAGGATTTTCCGCCGCTTCGTAAAGATGTTTGGCAATATTCTCAGATTCCCACTGGAACTTGGCCTTGTCTTCAAAAATCTCGGACACAGAACTGTAAACAGGATTATTCACCAGATAGGAATCGCTATAAAACTGGAACTGTTCTTCGGATTTGAACGCACTCATAAAGTAATTACCGAGCAATTCTTTCATATCCTCTTCCAGCTGTAGCTCTTCCTGGGAAAGCGTAAGAGATTCTCCATTGATTTTATTCCCGACTCTGTGAACTGTAATTTTTGAAAACATTGTTTGTTGTTTAGGATTGCAAAGATAAGTCTTGAATTATTTTATTTGGTAAAAATCCATGTAAAAAAGAAATATTTATCTTTGATATCAAACTTTTACTAAAATGGATTTAGGCTCCAAAAAAAATTTAATGTTCTTCTTTTTATTGCTAACACTATCGTTTACCTCAGCTCAAGCCATTGAAGAAGAGGTTACAAATAAATCTTGTGAATGTATATCAGCCAAAATTTCGGATCAAGGGCAAATCTCAAAAGCAGAAATCCAAAAATGTATTTCTAAAAGTGGTGACGAAGTTTTAAAATCAAAAGACCCGCAAGAGGTAAAAAGAATAACTGGAAACATACAACAATTTGTTGAGAGATTAAAAGTCATTTATAAAAACGTCTCTGAGAAATGCCTACCAAAACAAGACAATTAAAAACAAAAATCCCAAGCTCTCGCCCGGGAATTTTTGTTGTATAGTTGTGAGTTCAACTACATTAATACAACCTAACTAAAATTATTTTTTAATCAATTTTATACCTTCTGCAACATCGTTGATTGTAACGATATAAACACCTGCAGATAAATCCGCAACATTTATTTTGTTATCAGATACTTTTGAAATAGATTTTACAATAGCTCCAGCTGTATTATAAATTTTAACTTCAGAAATAGCTTTTGAAGATTGTAACAATACATAATCTCTAGCCGGATTAGGATATAAAGCGACTTTATTCTGAGAAGCAATATCATTAACTCCTAATGCATCTGCACAAGTTACTTGGGTTAAGCTATTACTATTTGTAGATGTTCCATCGGAATTTCCTAGCTGGTTGAAGTTATCTGCTCCAGCGACATACATTTGAGAGGAATTGTCAATAACTCCAGTATTGACTTCACCCATTCTCATAGGAAGTGATTTCCAGTTTGTCGCAGTTCCTATTCTCACAAATGCCAGAGCTTCAGTAGATGCATCATCAACTCCAATTCCTAATTTCCCGTAACTATTATTCCCTCCTGCGAAAATTGCACCATCAGCTCTTTTAACCATTGAGTTGTCATAGCCCGTAGTTATTGCCGAGTAAGTAGAAGAGGCATCAATTGCTTGAGGTGTATAGTATATTGCATTTGAAGGAGATACTATACCTAATCTTCCATAAGAGCTAACTCCCCATGAGTATAATTTTCCGCCTGTTGTCAAACCTAGTACATGAAAAGGAGAAACACTAATAGAGCTCCAGTTCGTAGCAGTTCCCACCTGAGTAAATAAATCAACCTCTCCAGCAGTTGTACCTTGACCTGTTACACCATAATTATGAGACCCGCAAGACCATAATGTTCCATCGGTCTTTATTGCAAAAGAATTATACCATCCTGAAAAGACTTTTTCCCAGTTAGTAGCAGTCCCTACTTGCTTAAATGTATTAACCCATTCTTCAGATGTTCCCAATCCTAAATTACCCCAATCATTATATCCTGTTGCCCACAATGTTCCATCTGTCTTAACAATCAACGTACTGTAGTAACCTGCAGCATAAGCTTTAACTCCTGTTGCAATTTTTGTTGGTGTATAAAAATTGGTATTGCTTCCTTGTCCAAAATTTCCATAAGCACCCTGTCCCCAGCCGTAAAGATCACCATTTTCTTTCAGAGCAATAACATAATGATGTCCTGTAGAGATATCTTTCCAATCAGAATCTGTTTCAATTTGTTCCGGATGTTTGATAACTGCGTTAACTGTTGAAGAACCATTTCCTCGAACACCGCTGTCATTCAGTCCCCACATCCAGATAGTTCCATCATTTTTCAATGCAATGCTGAAATTTTGTCCTTGAGACAATTGCTTCCATGCATTACTAGAACATTGGCCATTGACTGTAATAGAAAATATTAGTAAAAAAATAGCTGTTAAAGAAAAACTCATTTTCTTCCCCGCTGACGAAAGTGATAAAAGTCGCACCATAAATTAGTTTATTTTTATTTGTTTACAGCACAATATTACAATGTTAACAGACGATGTGACAACCAATCGGTAGAATAAATTCGGAAATCATCCCTTACACCTAATACCAATAAATATCTAATAATCATACATATAGAAAGTTTTTTTTTCGGAAATTATAACAAAAAAAAACACATTATAAAACAATCATATAAGTACTAATAAATCACTATTTTTTCTGATTTAATAAATAAAATCATCTCTCATGATACAAATATCTCAAACAATAATTATGTTTAATTTATATATATACTCGCTATGCATCTTGGAGTATAAATTAAATTTAGGCTATTATATATTTGAATATACTAAACCAAAAACATAACTGTAATAAATCTAGACTATTTGTATCCGGTAGCAAATTGGATATTTTTAGATAAAGACCATATCTGGAATAAGTATATTCTCACCTAAATAAAAAGCCCCAGAACAATCTGAGGCTTCATCAAAAAAAGTTAAAAGAAGAAAAAGTATTATTTTACGATAACTCTCTTCACTTCACCTTCAGAAGTTTTTACCAGGTAGACACCTGTTGAAAGTCTGGAAGTATCAATAGTTAAAGCATTACTTTCTTTGGACAACATTTTTCCTGACATATCATACAACTCATAGCTTTGAGTTCTGTTGAAATATAAAATGTTTCCTTTATTAACCGGATTCGGGAAGATGTTGAACGTTGCTTTTTCATTTTTAACATTACCTGTTGCTAAAGTTGGTGAAAGCGCTACTTCGTACATCGATAAAGTTCCGCTGATTTCGTTTGCAATCACAACATAAGCCTTTCCTGTTCCCGAGTTTTCAGGAGCAATATATGTGATACCTTCCGGACCATTGTCTCCACCATAAACTGATGTCATTCTGGAGTGTTTGTAATCTGTAAAGATTACATTATTTGGGTATGTGACGTTATAAACCATTACACCGCCGGTTCTTTCCAAAGTGATGAAAGCAAAAGTTTGCCCTGCTATCGTTCCCAATGTTATACCTTCTGGTTCAGGACCTTTGGCGCGGCTTCTTACTTTTGCACCATTTGCTTCGTTATCTGCATTGAAAATCAAAGGATGATTGGCTGCAATATATCTCTCGAATTGGTCGCCACTGTCATAGACGATTTGTTTTGTATCAACATTGAAAATAGAGAAAGACCTTGCCCCCAAAGCATTGATTTCTTCAAAATCTGAATTAGAATCCGTATTTCCGTTCACATTAGTTACTCGGAATCTTCCTAAGTTGTGAGAAGCTTTCAAGATGGAAGCATTCGGGAAATTATTTGGATTTAAAACATAGCTGTTAGCGCCAACAGTCGTTCTCTCACTGAATCCACCCAAATCTTTTTCGTCTCCTTCATTAGCTGTCACTAGATAATTGGTATTTCCGATTTTAAATGAAGCCATTCCATCCGGATTATAATAAGCTTTTACTGGCCAGTTTGCAATCAGAACTTCACCGTTGTTATCAGAAGCATCGAAGCCGTTTCCTGGCAGATTCATATCTTTTTTGCCTAATCCCCAAATGTTTCCTAAAGTATTAGTCGTAAGGTCAACCTCAATAATACCGTTGTTTTCCTGACAAGACACCCAAGCTTTCTGACTATCTGAACTGATTGCGATATATTCCGGTTCCAAATCCTGAGCAAGTGTACTCGTAGATTTTACTTTTCTTCCGCCAGATGCGATGAAAGCAGTTTCCTGAGCATTGTATCCCTGGAAAGAAAGTGTCTTGACATTAGATTGAGTTAAATTTGCAATTCCTCCGGAAACATCAATAATACTGATAGAACCTTCCGGGTCAACAGTGTAAGCATCATTTGGTTCGCCCTCGTTGGCAGTCATTACTTTCTGCCCGTCCGGTGTGAAAGTTACCATATCAGGCAGAGCTCCAACCGTTAATTGCTTCAGGAAGTTACCATTAATATCAAAGAAAACAACCGAGCCATTTCCTTGAGCATCTGTTCCGTTTGGAGAAGCAACAGCAAGGAATCCATTTTTCACAGCAATACTTGTGATTCCTCCATAAGGCTTCATATCCACAGTTTTGATAACTGTTGGAGTTAATGGATTTGAGAAATCGATGATGTCAAAAACATCCGTCAAAGAACTAATCGTGAATAATCTCTTGGTTGCCGGGTCGTGAACTACAATCTCTGTAGAGCTGTTGCCGTTACTGGAAGGGTCAAAACTTCCGATGTAATTCAACGTGATTTGGTTGGATGGTGCAGGCGCCGGTTTATCATTGTCGATAATATAAACTGTAGAAGATGCATCTCCAGAAATTGTTGCGCCAACAGGATTCTCAAGACTTAGAACAAAATATTCAGCCTGCTGTTCTTGTGTTGAGTCATCAATAATTGGAATATTAACGGTATAAGTTGAAGTCCCGGCAACAATATTAATAGTTTCAGAAGTGAAAGTGTAATCGTTATTGTCCGCAGTTCCAAAAGTCGGTTTTGCAACCAAATTAACTGTCGAATTAGAAGGATTCGTCACATTGATTTTGAATGCTAAAGTTCCTGCATTTTCATCAACTTTAATTAGAGCTTTGTCTAAAGAAATACTTGTCCCAGCAGTTGTGAATGTAGATGAAGTTGAAGCTGTCACGGCATTGTCGCTTTCGTCTTCAATGACATTTGGTTTCAAGGCCAAATAATACGCTTGATTTGAATTTAAAGCGTTCGTTGGAATTACAGTAATTATATTGCCAGCAAATGTTGTTGTGAAAGGGACAGTATTTCCGGAAGTATTATTTAATTTAAATTCAATAAGATTCTCAGCATTAGCGGAAGTGATTGGAGAATTGTCAATCAATCTTACCTTCTCATTGAATTTGATTATTGGATTAACAGTTGTAGAGGCATTATTGACATTATTTGCAGGAGAATAAGTTACGGTCGGTGCTGTTGTATCAGTTCCACCGATGTTATTTCCATCCACTGTGAAATTGTCAAATCTGTTATTTCCAACTGAACCACCAGCTCCCGCAACAAACTCCACTTTCAGTTTAAAGTTCGGGTTATTGGATGCGCCTGCAATAGTTGAAAAGTCTAAAGTGACTAATTTCGGATTAGCATCTTGTGGCAAAACCGCGCCTTCAGAATCACTATCAGCAGTGTAATTGTAAGGAGTAAAAGTTGTTCCGTCCAGCGAGTAAGACCATTTTTGTTTTCCGGCACCAGAACCGGACCTTCTTGTCGAGAACTTCACAACCACATTATTATAACCAGTTGTCGGAATATTAAACTGAATATTTCCATTAATAGGGTAATTGTATCTCAAATGCGTTCCGGAAACATCTCCGTTTCGTGCATTAAAATTATCCACACCGAAGTTTTGTCCTGTTCCTCCGGCAAAATCAACAAAAGTATCTGCACTTCCGGTACCGGTTGAAGAGGCATTTATTGTACCGTTCAACAAGGTAGAAGTGGGAGTTGTAATGCTTGCGACGTTGGCGTTGTTGTTGAAGTTCCAGTAATGGAGCAGTGTTTGTGCCTGAGCTGTACCGTAAAACATAGCAGCAATTGGCAATAAACCTTTGAAAAGGTAATTGTTTTTCATTTTTACTTTTATTTAGATTTGCGTAAAGATGAAAAATTATCCTATTCTGCTACTTTAAATAAAGTTTAATTAATGTTTAATAAAGCCTGTCTTAATAGATGTTTTTGGATGTATTGAAAGAAAAAGTTAACCGAAAGTTATCATTAATATAATTGAATCCAATCACAATTTTCTGCAACTTGAACTTCCTTATTTTTTAGAAATGACCTTGGTGTAGATATTATGGATTAAGCCATCTGCAACAGATATTTTCGGAACATAGATATGCTTGATTTCTGCCCAGCTCATCACATTATTGAAGATTTGTAGTGCCGGAACGATGACATCGGCGCGGTCTTCCCGGATTTGATAAAGTTGCATTCTTTCTTCTACGGAAAGGTTTTGCATCTCTTTCAGATATTTTTTGATGGCCGAAACAGGCATTGGTTTTCCGTCTTTGGTTTTGCTAAGAGAGAAGATTTTATTGATATTTCCACCGGAACCAATTGCAACAACCTGTTTTTTGCTTTTGATTTTATCTTTGATTTCGTACTTCATTTCCTCCCAAATATTTGGAGTTACCAAACCATTGAGCAGTCTGATTGTTCCAATATTGAAAGAATGTTCATACTTCATTTTATCATTTTCGTAGAAAGTAAGCTCCGTAGAACCGCCTCCGACATCTACATACAGATAAGCGAAATTTTTATCAAGACCTTCGGCAACGTGATTTTCGTAAATCAATGTTGCTTCTTCGTCTCCGGTGATGATTTCTATATTAATGTCCGCTTCTTTTTTTACAATCTCAATAATCTCTTGTCCGTTTTTGGCATCACGCATTGCGCTGGTTGCACAAGCTCGGTAATGTTCCACTTTGTACATCGCCATTAGTTGGCTGAAGATTTTCATCGTATTAATGACCATCTGTTTTCTTTCCGGACCGATTTCGCCTTTGCTAAAAACATCAAAACCCAACCTGAGAGGGATTCTTAGAAGATTCAGCTTCGTGAATTCTGTTTTTCCTCGGGTTTCTTTGACTTCATTAATTAGTAATCTTGCGGCGTTACTGCCTATGTCTATAGCGGCAATTATCATTTTTCTTGAAACGAATTAAAGGATAAAAGTAGTGAATTATTAATACTTCTGTTTTTTGAGATAATTATAGGTTTCTATCTGAGACCTGTTTTCTTGTTTTTTGTCAGCTTCAACATATTCATTCCGCAGGTTTTTATCTAGGATTCTGGCTTTTACATTGTCCTGAAGCTGTAGCTCCAAAAGTTCTTTCAGTTCTTTTTTAAGATTTTTCTGAAGAATTGGAACGGCCGCTTCTATTCTGTAATCCAAGTTTCTTGTCATCCAATCGGCAGAAGAGATGTACATATTCTCTGCGCCTTTATTATAGAAATACATTACTCTGGCGTGTTCCAGATATTCGTCAACAATACTGATAGCATGGATTTTCTTCTTGAAACTTTTTTGATTCACAGCGCAATAGATTCCTCGGACAATCATTTTGGTATCAACACCGGCATGCGCAGCTTCATATAGTTTTAGAATCAATGTCTTGTCACTTAGGGAATTGACCTTGATAATCATTTCGGCCTTTCTTCCGGCTTTGGCTTCTTCAATTTCTTTATCAATATGAGCAATGATTCTTTCCCGCATAAACTGAGGACAAACCATTAAACTTTTACAGGTTTTCAGAATAGTCGTTGGGTCGGCTTTTGGTTTATTAAGCGTATTGAATACTTTGTTAATGTCTGCCATTATCGCCCTGTTGGATGTCATTAACAAATGGTCTCCGTAGATTTTGGCAGTTTTTTCATTAAAATTTCCTGTACTCACAAACCCATACTGAATCGTTCTGTTGTTGACTCTTTTCTTGATGACGCACAATTTGGCGTGTACTTTTTTATTCGGAATTCCGAGAAGAACTTTTACGCCTTCCAATTCTAATCTGTCTTTCCAGCCAAGGTTGTTTTCCTCGTCAAATCTTGCACGGAGTTCCAGCATTACCGTTACTTCCTTTCCGTTTCGAACAGCATTAATCAAAGTGTTCACTATTTTGGAACTTGAAGCCAATCTGTAAGCCGTAATTTGGATTGATTTCACATCTGGGTCCATCGCAGATTCCCTCAATAAATCAATCACCGAATTGTAGGAATGATAAGGGAAGGTCAGCAAAACATCTTTTTTGATAATGACATCTGTGACTCTCTGCTTGTTGGCGAACTCAGGATGGATGAAAGATGTTCTCTCAACAGGCTTTTGATAAGCTTTGAATACATCCGGAAAATCCATAAAATGTCTGAAGTTATGAATCTTCTGCCCAGGAATGATGCTGTCTTTTTTTGTCAGATTCAGTTTTTTGATAAGAAATTCAAGCAAGGCTTTGTCCATCTCTTTATCGAAGACAAAACGAGTTGGTTTTCCTTTTCGTCGGCTTTTGATTCCTTTTTCGATTTTGTCGGCCAAGGTTGTTTTGATATCATTATCAAGGTCAAATTCTGCATCTTTTGTTACTTTAAAACAATGCGCCGTAAAATCATCATAACCAAAATAGGAGAAAATATGCGGAAGATTATATATGATGACATCTTCCAAAAGCATTACATCTTTCTGTTCTTTATCTTGTGTCGGCAACAAAACAAATCTTCCATTAGCAGTCACGGGAACTTCGATAAAAGCATATTGACTTTCGTATTGCCATTCCTTTCTTCGCATTGCAATACCAATGAAAAGACTTTTTTCACGAAGATACGGAAGAGGTTTATTATCATGAAGCAAGATTGGAATCACGTTGGATTCTACTTCTTCATCAAAATATTTGACAACAAATTCTTTTTGCTCCTCGGTGAGATGTTTATGGTCTTTGATAAAAACCTTTTCTTTCGCCATTTCGCGCTGAACATCTTTCCACGTTTTGTCAAAATCCTCTTGTTGGTGGATAACAAGCTTATTTATTTTTTGTAAAATTTTGGAAGGCGCATCATAAAAAGACTCTGCCAAAACCTTTTGTTTGAAGTCCATCGCACGTTTTAATCCAGCAACTCTTACTCGGAAAAATTCGTCAAGATTATTAGAGAAAATTCCAAGAAATCTGATTCTGAGATGTATAGGGACGCTTTTATCCATTGCTTCCTGCAAAACTCTGGCATTGAAGCCAAGCCAAGTGACGTCGCGCGGATTAAATTCTTGTGCCATTATAGGGTTTTTGATAATCTCAAAATTAGTAAAATCCATTGTATTAATTTGGGTTTGTAAACTACAATGTTTTTGTTTCAAGCTATGTTTCCAGAATGTCAATTAAATTTTAAATAGAATGGAAACTCCCATAAAATCTACATTTCTTTAATTACATTAAAAAATCAATAAAAATCTATTGTTGTTTTGAAAAAATTAATACATTTGCTTCCCTTTTATTGAAAATTTAAAAATATGAAGAAAATTCTATTAACATTAGTAAGTGTTCTTTGTTTGAATGCTTACGGACAAAGGACTTGTGGAACAGATAAGAAGATGGCAGAGTTTTTCGCAGCCAATCCAGTAGCCGCTGCTAACAAACAAGCTCTGAAGGATTTTTTAGTGAATAATAAGTCTCAAGTCAATAGGAAAGCAGGTGTTGTTACGATTCCTGTTGTTGTACACGTTTTGTACTCTACTACTGCAATGAATATTTCCGATGCTCAAATTGCTTCTCAAATGAAAGTGTTGAATGATGATTTTAGAAAACTAAATGCAGATTTTAATACAGTTGTTCCTGCAGCTTTCAAAGGTGTTGCAGCAGACATGGAGTTAGCATTTTGTTTAGCTACGAAAAAACCAGATGGCTCACCCACTACAGGTATCGAAAGAAAATCTGTTGCAAGTAGTTTTAATTTTAATAATAATTATTACAAATCCTCTGGTTTGACTTCTTGGGATACTACAAAATATCTGAATATTTGGGTAGGAAATATGACCACTTACCTTGGTTGGGCATATCTGCCAGATAATGCGGGTGCTACAGATGACGGTCTTGCTATTGGATACAAATACTTTGGCACTATAGGAAGCTTAGATGCTACTTATAATAAAGGGAGAACAGCAACTCACGAGATTGGACATTATTTTGGTCTAGAACATATATGGGGGTCTGCAAATGATGATAATGATACATGTGGAAGTTCTACTAATAATGATTATTGTGCAGATACACCAAACACCTATCAGGCATATTATGGAAGACCAACATATCCTAATAATACTTACACATGTACCTCAACTACAACTGGAGCGATGTTTATGAATTATATGGATTATGTAGATGATGTTGCAATGGCAATGTTTACTAATGACCAGAAAACAATTGCGCAAAATACAATGGTTGGGCCAAGAGCTAGTTTGCTGAATTCTAATGCGTGTGCATTTTTAGCAGTTGGAGATGTTGAAAAATCAAATTCAATTAATATTTTCCCAAATCCTGCTGTTAATTATATTTCAATTGCTTCGCCTTTAGTAAAAATCAATGAAGTAGAGATTTTTGGTAATGACGGAAGATTGGTGAAAAGAGCTAACATCAAAAATGAAACAGATAAGATCGATGTAAAAAGCCTTCCTGTTGGAACTTATTATGTAAGAACTTATGATAATGGTAACTTCATCAAGTCAATGAAGTTTATCAAGCACTAAAACTAACTAAATTTGACTTAAATGGAACTCCGTCTCGTACGGAGTTTTTTCGTTAATGACAATTTGTCACTTTTTATGTCGTGGTACAAATATTGAGAATTGCTGATTGTAAATAATTAATAATAACAAAAAATAACATATAAAAATGAGTAAAATAATCGGAATCGACTTAGGTACAACCAACTCTTGCGTTGCAGTAATGGAAGGTAAGGATGCTGTAGTCATCCCTAATGCAGAAGGTAAAAGAACAACGCCTTCTATCGTAGCATTTACAGAAGATGGTGAAAGAAAAGTAGGTGACCCTGCAAAAAGACAGGCTGTGACCAACCCAAAGAAAACGATATATTCTATCAAAAGATTTATTGGAACTCACTTCAAAGAAGATGCTCAGGAAATTTCCAGAGTTCCTTACGAAGTAGTTCCCGGACCAAATGATACTGTAAAAGTAAAAATCGACGACAGAGAATATACGCCACAAGAGATTTCTGCAATGACGCTTCAGAAAATGAAGAAAACTGCTGAAGATTATCTTGGACAAGAAGTAACAAGAGCGGTAATCACTGTTCCGGCTTACTTTAACGATGCTCAAAGACAAGCTACTAAAGAAGCTGGAGAAATTGCTGGTCTTAAAGTAGAAAGAATTATCAATGAGCCTACGGCAGCAGCTTTGGCTTATGGTATGGACAAATCTCACAAAGACCAAAAAATTGCAGTTTACGATTTAGGTGGTGGTACTTTTGATATTTCAATCCTTGATTTGGGGGATGGTGTTTTCGAAGTATTATCTACAAATGGTGATACTCACTTAGGAGGTGATGACTTTGATGATGTGATCATCAACTGGATGGCAGACGAATTCAAAGCTGAAGAAGGTGTTGACTTAAAATCTGATGCAATCGCATTACAAAGATTGAAAGAAGCGGCTGAAAAAGCTAAAATCGAGTTGTCTTCTTCTCCTCAAACTGAAATCAACCTTCCTTATATTACAGCTACAGCTTCAGGTCCTAAGCACTTGGTTAAGACTTTGACTAAAGCTAAATTCGAGCAGTTATCTGCAGACTTGGTAAGACGTTCTATGGAACCGGTTGCTAAAGCATTGAAAGATGCAGGCTTATCTACTTCAGATATCGACGAAGTAATCTTGGTAGGTGGTTCTACAAGAATCCCGATCATCCAGGAAGAAGTTGAGAAATTCTTCGGTAAAAAACCTTCAAAAGGTGTGAATCCAGATGAGGTTGTTGCCATTGGTGCAGCTATCCAAGGTGGAGTTTTGACTGGAGATGTGAAAGACGTTCTTTTATTAGACGTTACCCCACTTTCTTTAGGTATCGAAACTATGGGTTCTGTTTTCACTAAATTAATTGAAGCGAACACTACAATCCCAACTAAAAAATCTGAAATTTTCTCTACAGCTTCTGATAATCAGCCAGCTGTAAGCATCAGAGTAGGACAAGGTGAAAGACCAATGTTCAACGATAACAAAGAGATCGGTAGATTTGATTTGACTGATATTCCACCAGCGCAAAGAGGAGTTCCTCAGATCGAAGTAACTTTCGATATTGATGCAAACGGAATCTTGAGCGTTTCTGCTAAAGATAAAGGAACTGGTAAAGAACAGTCAATCAAAATTCAGGCATCTTCTGGTCTTTCTGACGAAGAAATCGAAAGAATGAAGAAAGAGGCTCAGGAAAACTCTGCAGCTGATGCTAAGAAAAAAGAAGAGGTTGAAATCTTCAACAAAGCTGACGGATTGATTTTCCAAACTGAAAAGCAATTGAAAGAATTTGGTGATAAATTATCTGCAGACAAAAAAGCAGCAATCGAAACTGCTCACGCAGAATTGAAAACCGCTTTCGAAGCTAAGAATGGTGATGATGTGAAAGCTAAAACCGAAGCTCTAGATGCAGCTTGGATGGCAGCTTCTGAGGAAATGTATGCACAAGGGCAACAAGCTCAAGATGCAGGCCCTCAGCAAGGTCAGGCAAACGGGGCAGAAGATGTTCAGGATGCAGACTTTGAAGAAGTGAAGTAAGTATTGATTAACATCAAGTAATAATAATTAATAAATCGCTGTAAATGTTATATTTGCAGCGATTTTTATTTGTTTCTATTTTTTATTTACATTCAAATTTTATCGTTTTTTATTATATATTTGTACCATATTTGTAACGCGCGTTAATTAGCGATAATGTGCGCTTTATTATGTCTTAATTAGTCTTATTCGATACTTAAACTGATACTATGGGCTTTAGTAAACTAAAAATACCTAAGATTTGTGAGTTTTGTGAAAAACCGTTTGAAGCAAAAACAATAACTACAAGGTTTTGTAGTAAAGCTTGTGCTGACAAATCTGGAAAGAGACAAAAGCAGTTACAAAAGGCTGCTGAGCAGAAACAATCAATTTTAGAGAATTCTAAAAATAAAATTGTTGAGATTCAAACACGTCCGTATATTTCAATTACAGAAGCAACTATTCTTTTTGGAATTTCAAAAGATACTCTTAGGAGACTTATAAAGAATGAGATTATACCTGCCCATAATTTTGGACAGAGATTGACAAGAATAAGCAAAGAACATTTGGAAAAAATGTTTACAGCTGTAGAAATTCCGAAAGAAAAAGAAGCAAAGCCTGAAAAATTGAATTATACAATTGAAGATTGCTATACACTTTCCGAAGTGAGTGATAAATTTGGAGCTAATCCATCAACGGTAAGCAGCGTAATCAGGAAATTTAGTATTCCTAAAAAGCAGGTTGGTAATTTTGTCTATGTGCCGAAAGAACAAATTGATAAAATATTCGCTGGAAAATGAAACAACTATCTAAAACAAAAGTAACCGTAAGACTTCGCAGAGCAGAAGACCGGAAAGAATGGTACGTTTATATAGAAAGTTATCCCGTACAAATTTCCGGAAAGAAAACACCACAGCGTATTCGTGAATATTTGAACAGAAGTGTTACAACGGTGGAATGGGACAAGAAAAGAACTGCTCGAACAGATTCAACAGGAACAAAAACGTACAAACCGAAACGTAATGACAACGGGGTAATCATTTGCAAAAGTGAGAATGACCGTGAAGTAATGCTATATGCGGATGGAATCCGAAAACTTCGTCAACGAGAATATGATAATGTAGATTTATACAGTGATTCTGAAAATTTGTTAATTGGGCAAAAAGAAAAAAGTCAGAAAAATTTTATTGAATACTTTGGTAAAGTAGCATCTAAAAGACACGGAAAAAATTCAAGCTCTATCCTAATCAATTGGGAACGTACGATAGAATTCTTAAAAAACTTTGCAGGAGATGAATTGATGTTTTCTCAAATAGACAATAAGATGGCTGAAGGTTTTAAAAACTTTCTTCTATCCGCCCCTTGTGGAGGAAATAAAAAAGGGACTATTTCCAACAATACTGCAGCAACTTATTTTTCAATTTTTAAGGCGGCATTAAAGCAAGCATTTATTGATGGATATTTATTGGTTGACTTATCTTCAAAGATAAAAGGCATTCCGGAACAGGATTCAAGAAGAGAATATTTGACTATTGAAGAACTTAATATGTTGGTTGCAACTTCTTGCGAAAGAGACGTCCTTAAAAGAGCAGCACTTTTCTCAGCACTTACTGGATTACGTCATTCCGATATTCAAAAGCTTCGATGGAAAGAAATCAGCATAGAAAATAATGTGGTTAGACTAAACTTCACGCAGAAGAAAACTAAAGGTGTTGAATATACTCCCATTTCTCAGCAAGCTTTTCAACTTTGTGGAGAACCACGACAACCTGAACAATTTGTATTTGAAGATTTGCCAAATCCTTCCTGGATTTCAAGACCTCTTAAAAAATGGATTGAGAAAGCTGAGATAAAAAAGAATATTACTTTTCACTGCTTCCGTCATACTTTCGCCACCTTGCAGTTATCAAATGGTACAGATATTTACACAGTCAGTAAAATGCTTGGTCATACCAATGTGAAGACCACACAAGTCTATGCAAAAATAGTTGATGAAAAGAAAACTAAAGCTTCAGAAGCTATACAGTTGGCATTTTTAAAGAATAAGTCAGAATGAAAATAAAATACTTTGAAAATATTTTAAAATATTTGCCGGTCTTACTGGTTTGTATTTTTATTGGGCTTTTAGGACGGGAGCATTTTATCAAAAAAGGAGCAGATGAGTTTACGGTTAATATGATTTTTTGGATTTATGTTGGGTTAGGTATTTTAATTTTTGCAATTCTCAATTTATTTCTTGACCCCATTGTTAGTTGGCTGTTAAAGCGTTTTTCCAAGAATGTAGAATCTGAGTTAGTTGAAAAGCAAGAATCTGATTCCAAGAATCTTCATATCATTACATCTACGGAGAATTTTAAATTGAATGAAGAACCTTTGCAAACTATTCAAAATTCTATTAAAAAAGAAAATCCAAATTTTGAAGTTGTAAATGAAATATCCCTTACATTGGAGGAAAGTGAAAAAACAATTGAACTTTCTGATATTGAAAAAATAAGAAGTCAAGCCAAATCTAAAAATGAAGAAATCCTTCAGGAAAAGTTAGATTTTATAATGCATTACACAAAAGAAAAATTTGCTCCGCATTCAGAAGATGAAGAAATCAACAAGTTATGCATCTATTTAGTTGAATTTCTTAGAGATAGCAAGTTTGATATTTTAATCCCTTTAAAAGTAAATAATCTCAAAACTATTGATTTAATGCATTTTGGGTGGAATGTATGGAATCATTATAGAGGAAATAATCAGAGAAAGGATGTTGCTAAATTTTTGAAAATAGTTTTTTCTGAAAATTTTAAAGAAATGGAAGAACCAACAATAGAAAAATTGCTTACTTCAAGAAAAGAAGAAGGAGTAATTAAAATTGAAAATAATATGCTTCAATAAAGAAAATAGCAATTAACATTAAGCAGAAAATTGGTTATGATATTAATATGATTTAGTCATTTTTAATCATACAAAAAACATACATAGAACATAAATTATCATTGCACCATAACAATCATAAACGATACTTATGGATGCACAAGAAATCAATTTTGAAAATCTGCCAAAAGCAGTCGCACATTTGGTAAATGAAATTGCCGAAATCAAATCAATTGTAGAAAAAAGACAAGTTCCGGCAATTCCTACCAAGAAAATTCCTATTGACATTTCCGAAGCGTGTAAATTAATAGGAAAAGCCAAACCTACGATTTATACGCTTGTTCGTGAAAGAAAAATCCCGTGTTACAAAAACGGTAAAAAACTCTACTTTTTTGAAGATGAACTTTTGGAATGGATTTCTAAAGGGAAGAAGAAAACCTTATTGGAAATAGAATCAGAAGCTCTGAAATATCATAACCGAAATAGATAAGTTGGTTATGAACGAACAAAAATTCTTGTATCAGTCTGATACTCCTTCAAAAACAATTTACGATCGAGCGATGAAATATTTGGACGAAAAATACAATATTCGTTTTAATACTATTGCTTTGGAGTTGGAAATTCAATTGAAAGAACAGAATGAAACTTGGTCTGTTCTCAATATCAATTCCTTACTTATAGAATTGGCTCAATCGGGTATTGAGATTAATATGAATAAGCTGGAAATTCTGGTAAGAAGCCATTTGATTCAGCAGTATAATCCGATTCGAGAATATTTTGAAAGTTTAGAAACTTGGGATGGTAAAGATTATATAAAGGATCTCTGTCGATATCTCAAAACTAATGATGATGATGCATTCCTTTATCATTTTGAAAAATGGTTAACAAGAGCAGTTTTGTGTTCGCTAATCAAAGGATATGTCAATAAGCAGTCATTGGTTTTAGCGTCACATCAAAATTCTGGGAAATCCTCTTTTTTACGGTTTTTAATTCCGCCCAAATTAGAAAATTATTATACTGAAAATATTTCCATTGACAAAGACGGTATTATTTCTATTTGTAAAAATTTGATTTGCAACCTTGATGAATTGGCGGTTTTATCTAAATCCGATGTTAATACTTTGAAATCTTTCATTTCAAAAAGCAGTGCCAATATTAGACTTCCTTATGCAAGAAAAGCAGAATTTTTGGAGCGGATTTGCTCATTTGTTGGATCTACCAATAGGACTGATTTTCTAACCGATGAAACAGGAAGTATTAGATGGTTGATTTTTGAGGTACATTCTTTTGATTTTGAATATTCCAAAGAAATTGATATTGATAGAGTCTGGGCTCAAGCATATTTCAATGCTTTTGAAAGAAAAAATTATAATTCCGAATTGACAGTAACGGATATCACCGAAAACGAAAAGCGAAACGAAAAATATGCACAAGTTTCAATGGAGCAAGAGCTTATTTCTGCTCATTTTGAAAAATCTGAAAAAATCGAAGAATTTCTTACGGCAACAGACATTATGTTGGCAATGAATAATGCATTAGGATTACGATTGAATAATATAAAAATTGGAAAAGCACTCACCAGTTTAAAATATCAAAGGATGAAACATCCTAAACTTCAGGTGTATGGCTATCTCATTAAAAGAAAGCCTGAATGAAATGACTTACCAAAGTTACCAAGTTACCTTAAAACTTAAAATAGTCTAGTAATCAACGACTTATTGAGGTAATGATATTTTAAAATAGTTACCTAAAACTACCTAAATGAAAAATTATGGTAAGAAGGTAAAGAAAGGTAATTGTAAAAATATACCTTAAAATATTATTAATCAATGAAAGGGTAATTAGGTAAGAATATTTGAAAAATAATTACAAAACATATTACAGTATGAACTGCAAACAATTTAACAGCCTATCGTTGGAAGAAGTCCTCCAAAATCTCGGACACCTTCCCACGAAACAAAATGAAAAAGAAGCTTGGTATCACAACCCTTTTGCCAGCGAATCCCAAGCCTCTTTTAAACTCGATAAAAGACAAAATGTATGGTATCTCCATTCGGAAGGAATTGGTGGTAACAATACCGATTTTATGCAGAAATACTTAAATGCTTCAATACAGGAAGTTCTGAAATGGGCTGAGAAACAAAACTTTTCTTCTTTTCAACCGCAGAGCGCCATTCAAAAGCAAAACAATACTAAGCCGAATTATCAAATCACTGAAATCATAGAACTTCAAAATGAGCATTTGAAAAACTATCTTTTACAAAGAGGACTTTCGGAAATGGTCTTTCCATTTGTAAGGGAAGTACATTTCCAAATGGGAGAAAAAAAACTGTATGCTGTAGGTTTTCAAAATCTTTCCGAAGGTTGGGAACTCAGAAATTCATTTTACAAAGGAGCTGTTCTTAAAAAAGATATTTCAATAATTAATCTCAATGACAATGCTCAATATAAAAATCATAAAAACACGAGTGTTGCGGTCTTTGAAGGCTTTATTGATGCCTTGTCTTTTTTAGAAATGCAGAAATCCTATACAGGAGATTTGCTCATAATGAATTCCATTGCACTTTTGAATAAGACAAAAGAGCATTTGAAACAATATTCCGAAATCCATTTGTTTTTAGATAATGACCTTTCCGGAACAAAATGCAAGAACGACATTTTGAAAAACTTTCCCCAAGCGAAAGACCATTCTGAAATCTATTCGGCCTATAAAGATTTGAACGAATATATGGTTGAACAGATTAAAATGGGAATGGAGGAGAACTACGAAAAAGAGAAAAATAATCTGCAACAAAAAGAACAACAAGAAAATCAACCTACTCAAATATACAGAAGGAAACGCTGATAGGCACACGCTTTTTACCAACTATATGCAAAAGTTAGGAGCTCATTCGCAACTTTGAAGGTCGGTTCCCTCCCAACAAAGTTGCTGCTTCGCCCTGCGGGGCTTCAATGTGGGTAAAACAGATACACGCTATATGATAAATCAGATTGAAATTACTGTAAATATTTTTAAAACGATTGAATATCTCCGATAATTATTTTGTGTGAGTAAAATGATACAAGCTTTTGCTTTATGTGCGTAAAATAGCTACACACAATTTCAAAATGTGGGTAAAATGAATACAGACTTTCGATTTACCTGAGTAAAATAACTACACACAATTTCCCAACGTGGGTAAAATAGATACAGCTTCCTCACAAACCTGAGCCTTCGAAAAAAAACTAGAAGAGTTAATAATTACAGAATTATATAATTCAATAAATACATACGATTTTAAAAACACAATACATTATTCAGATGAAGACTTCCATTAATTTCAAAGCCGCTAAATCTGATTCCGAAGTTCACAATTTCAGGAAGAAATCCTTTGATTATATCCGTAAAGATTTGACCCCGAAAAATGAATACTGGATGGAACAAAAAATTGCAGACCGATTGCAAAAAATAGAAGACTACTGTAAAGAAAAATCCGGTAGGAAATTACAGAAAAATGCAATGCCGATTCGTGAAGCAGTGGTTGTTATAAAAGAAGATACAACAATGCTGGAACTTCATAATTTGTCAAAAAGATTAGAAGAAGAATTGAAGATAAGGATTTTCCAGATTGCTGTTCACAAAGACGAAGGACATTACGATAAAGATACCAATGAATGGAAGCCTAATTTTCACGCTCATCTGGTTGCAGACTGGCAGGATTTGGAAACAGGAAAAACTCTGAAACACCAATCATTTCACTATTCCAGAATGCAGGACATTACCGCAGAATGTTTAGAAATGGAAAGAGGAATTTCCAACACCGGAATACAGAGATTGGAAGCTGTTGAATTTAAAATCAGGAAAAAGGAAGAAGAACTAAAAACTTTGGAAGAAAAATACAATGAAATGAAATCAGAGATTGAATCAAAAAAGGTGGAGGAGCTTGTCGTAAAAGAATCAGACTTTCTTGGATTCCAAAAGATAAAAATAGAAAAGACTGTTGAAAACTATAAGAAAGCACTTAAAGTACAAAATACGGAACTTGTAAAAAACAAAACAGAATTAGAATCGAAGTCAAAGCAGATTTCAGAACTAAACATAACAATTGAAAGTTTAAAAAAGGAAATCGATTTTCTAAAAAGCAAAAGCTCTGTTGTATTGACCAACGAAAAAGCTTTTGCTTTTGAAAAGAAAAAATATCTCGATTCTGTACAAAATACATTGGAAAAAGCTATCCGGTTTGAAAAACTTAATCCTAATTTAAAAATTGATAGCCACGAGCAAATGCTTGTGGAACTTAATAGGATTGTAGAAAAAGTTGCATTTAAAAACAATATTCCTCTTGATACTTTCAAAGAGATTTTTAAAGATTCTCAGAAGCTTGCGGATCTATTTACGATTTTACGGTTTTGGGAAAGGAAAATTGACAAATACCAAGAGAACAAAGATATTATAAAAGGAAGGAGATTGCGATAGATTAAAGAATGTTTTATTCGAAAATATATGTTGCTATTTATATATAAATCCACTATCATTTCGATAAAAAAGCCTATCATTTTGCTATACTATTCTAAAAGTGGTAAATTTTAATTGGGCTGTAAAATGTTGGCATATAAATAATTAAAATAATCAAGTTTTAAAAGGAACATCTTTTGGCATCAATGATTCAAATCAAAAATAAAATGAATCATACAGAAGCGATACAAGAGATTATAAAAGTAGCACCAGAATCTAAGGAGGAGTTTCAAGAAGTTTATAAAACCAAAAACTCTTTTATGGTCATCAACGTTTTTACAAAACATATCAAAAATCTTATTGGAAAAGGCGACATCAAGATTTTGTTGAAATCACTTAATAAGATGAACGAGTTGTATAAAAAAGGCGACCAATCTCTAAGGGATGCCATAGAAAATGTCTTTATTTATTCTCTCGACAGTCTAACATTCTCTTGTACTAATGCGTATAAAAATTTGATTTTCTCTAAAATCCCAAAAGATCTATGCAGAGTGTATTTAAAACAAGTTTACAAATCAGGAATTTAAAATCAAAAACAATGAACAGAAAATTAAAATATCAAGACCGTTTTAATCAATGGAAATCAGATACGAAAAGACATAATATGCAAATACTGACTGTAAACTTAGCAGTTATTATTGCTGTTTTTGTGTGTGCTTATATCTTACAACCTTAATGTAAAAGAAGTGTTATTCTTAATAAAAATTAAAAATGACCAATGCAAAGAATTAATCAAAAAAAGACAGTAGAATATTTAAAGCAACTTTATCCCGAAATCAAAAATGAAATTTCGACACTTTCGGAAGGTAATAATTTTGCAGGGATTATGCAGACTACTGTTGACCAGCTAAAAAAACTTTTAGCACAATCAAAAATCCAATCTGTGATTCTCAATGTTAAAAGAATGGATTGGATTTATAACCGTGGGAATTCCTATGTAAGATACATCATAGAAAATATTTTCATCAGGTCTTTTGAAAGTCTGAGACGAAAAGCAAGTCCACAACAATGGAGATTTCTTTATCAGGAAATTCCTTCGGATTTCAAACATATTTACTTCGAACAAATCAGAAAAGACCACAAGCTTTTATCTTAAAAATCCATTGATATAAACGGCTTTTGTGTAAATTAAAAACGGCAAAAATCTGCCCATCATTTTCAAATCAATTATCTTTGTATTAAAGTTGAAAACCAATGGCAGAAAGTAAAAAATACCCTATCGACAATGTAGTAGCTCCAATTCAAAAATTTATACAGCAGGAAAAATCGGGAGGACTCGTACTTGGAATCAGCGTTATATTTGCGTTGATTTTGGCTAATTCTCCATTATCACATTCGTACCATCATTTTTTTGAATATCAATTAGGATTTGTATTAGATGATTCTGTTTTTATGAAGTTCAGCCTTCACCATTGGATTAATGACGGACTTATGGCAGTTTTCTTTTTTGTAGTTGGGCTAGAACTGAAAAGAGAAATCGTTGCGGGAGAACTGTCCAATCTCAGAAAAGCACTTCTTCCGATTGCTGCGGCTATTGGGGGAATGATTGCTCCGGCTATTATTTATTTCTCGCTTAATTCTTCAGGGGAAGTTCGTCACGGATGGGGAATTCCGATGGCAACAGACATTGCTTTTGCATTAGGTGTTTTATTCTTGTTAGGAAACAAAATTCCATTATCGTTAAAGGTTTTTTTGACTGCTCTGGCTATTGTAGATGACTTGGGCGCTGTTTTGGTGATTGCATTTTTTTACACATCAAATATTTCCATATTAAGTTTATTAATTGGCATTGCAATTCTTTTGATAATGTATCTTGGAAATAGGATTGGTATCAGAAGTATTTTGTTTTACGCCATTTTAGGAATTGCGGGTGTTTGGACGGCATTTTTATTGTCTGGAGTTCACGCGACGATTGCTGCTGTTTTAGCGGCATTTACAATTCCGGCAGATGTGAAAATAGCTGAAGATAATTACATCGGAAAGATTCAGAAATATCTTAATAAATTCAAAGATGCTGATTCTGATAATACCACGCCTACACTTACAAATGAGCAACTACATATTTTGGATGAAGTAAAAAAAGATACCAATAAGGCAATACCGCCTTTACAACAGTTGGAGCATTCTATGCACCCTTTTGTATCATTTTTTATCATTCCTATTTTTGCTTTGGCTAATGCAGGAATTTCGGTTTTAGATATCGAACCAGAAAAAATATTCAGTAACAATGTTGCTTTAGGAGTTGCTTTGGGACTTTTAGCAGGTAAGGTCGTTGGGATTGTTGGGTTTTCGTGGCTTTGCGTTAAAATGAGGATTGCTCCTATACCCAGAGGAATGAATATCAGAAATCTTTTTGGTCTTGCGTTTTTAGGTTCAATAGGTTTTACGATGTCATTATTCATTACTTCATTAGCGTTCCAACACGAAGAATATATGATACAGGCAAAAATTGGAATCTTTATCGCTTCTATTATTGGCGGAATTATTGGTTATATCATCCTCAACAGACAAGCAAAGACTTCCAAAAGATATAAGCAGAATATTTGACTTTACAACAATAGAAATTATCAGAAATTTTAAATTATTATTTATATTTAACTCATAATATTGTCAATTGAACACAATTCTAATTATCGACGACGAAGAAAAAATCAGAACATTACTTTCCAGAATTATTAGTCTTGAAGGTTTTGAAGTTTCCCAAGCTTCTGATTTGAAAAACGCTAAAAAACGACTTGAAATGTCAGAATTTGATGTCGTAATCAGTGATGTCAAACTTCCTGACGGAAGTGGTGTTGAGTTCTCCAGAATCATCAAAGAAAAACATCCTGCAACCGAAGTGATTCTTCTGACGGCTTACGGCAATATTCCGGATGGAGTTCAGGCGATAAAAAATGGCGCTTTTGATTATATCACAAAAGGCGATGATAACAACAAAATTATCCCGTTGGTGTACAAAGCTGTGGAAAAAGTGGTGCTCAACAAACGTGTTATTCAGCTCGAAAAGCAATTGGGAGACAAGCTTTCTTTTGATAATATTATTGGAAAATCAAAAACCATTCAATCTGCAATTGAGTCTGCAAAAAAAGTAGCAGTTACCGATGCAACTGTCCTTTTAACGGGAGAAACAGGAACAGGAAAGGAAGTCTTTGCACAGGCTATTCATAATGCGAGCAACAGAACCAAACACAATTTTATTGCAATAAACTGTTCTGCTTTTTCTAAAGAATTGTTGGAAAATGAATTATTCGGGCACAAAGCGGGCGCATTTACTGGTGCAGTAAAAGATGCAAAAGGAATTTTCGAAGAAGCCAATAACGGAACTGTTTTCTTGGATGAGATTGGCGAAATGGCTTTAGATTTACAGGCAAAACTGCTGCGTGTTTTAGAATCGGGAGAATTTCTGAAAGTAGGAGACAACAAGCCTACGAAAGTCAATGTGAGAATAGTAGCGGCAACCAACCGTGATTTACAGAGTGAAATCGAGAATGGTAATTTCCGAGAAGACCTTTATTACCGTATTAATATTTTCAATATTCAGCTTCCTCCGCTTCGTGAAAGAGTGATTGATATTGAGGATTTGGCTAAATATTTTTTAATTAAATTCAACAAAAAAGCTGGTAAGAAAAAGTCTGCCATTTCTCCAGAATACCTCGAAGCTTTGAAACAACATTCCTGGAAAGGAAACATCCGTGAACTTAGAAATATCATCGAAAGAAGCATTATTCTAAGTGATAATGAAGAATTGAAAGTTGAAAGTTTACCAAGTGAATTTCAAATCTCAAACAACAACCAGCAACAATCAACCAAGCCTTTATCAGCATTTGAATTGGCGAGTGCAGAGAAAATTCACATCCAAAAAGTTCTGAATTACGCCAATGGAAATAAGACGAAAAGCGCAGAATTACTCGGAATTGCATTGACTACTTTGTACCGAAAAATAGAGGAGTATCAAATTAAATAAAAGCCTATGTCAATGATAAAGTCAATATTGATTTTCGTTCTTGCCGGACTTTGTGAAATTGGCGGAGGTTATCTCATTTGGCTTTGGCTAAAAGAAAACAAACCTTGGTGGTACGCTTTGATAGGTGCTTTTATCCTGATTCTTTACGGTGTTGTTGCAACATTACAACCTGCCAATTTTGCAAGAACATACGCAACTTACGGAGGATTTTTTATCGTGATGTCGATTCTTTGGGCAATGAAGTTTGATAATTATGTTCCCGATAAATATGATATTATTGGAGCAATCGTTGCGCTTATCGGTGTTTTTATCATTTGTTATGCACCAAGAAGTTGATTTAAATTAAATTATTTAAAACTAATATCAATTCCGATTTATTTAAAAGTTGACAATAAATAGCTGTAAAATTCACTTGGCACATAGCCGATTTCTGTAATTACCATTTTAGAAACCCTTTCAAAACGATAGTAATGACCCTTTCAAAATGAAAGGGTTTTTTGTTTTCAAAAATCTGTACATGATTTTAAATAATTGATATTTAATTATTTATAAAATTATTTCCCATCTGGAATCCGATTTGACCATATTCTGGCATAATATAGAAAATGTAGGTTATGCAAAAATGGAAAATCAGAATGTACAGGAGACTGAAACCCTGGCATCTATTAGCAATCCTTTATGGATCTATTATATTCTTTGGAATCACATACAGAATCTTTAATCAATAAGCAATGACAATTATTTTAACCCTCACGGGTCTGGTACTTTTTGTACTCTTCTTTTTAACCATTAAATCTTTTGAAAAAATATGACCGCATTATTTATCATCGCCATCGCCGTATTTGCCTATATGTGCTATGTGCTTGTGAAACCCGAAAAATTTTAAAACGACTCAAAAGTAATGAACAAGAAAACCAAAAATATTTTTAAAGAATGGGTGGAGTTAATTCTTTGGACGTCGTTCGTGATTGTTTTCATTTATGTGATTATAACGGTTAAAAATATTTCTGCGGTTTAAAATCATTAACGAAGTTGAAAAGACAAAGTGACTTTAATCAAAAAAAATGAATACAGAAATTTTAGGAATTATATTGATGTTTGCATTGGTGGTATTATTTGCTATTCCATTAGGGCGCTACATTGGTAAAATATTCAGCAACGAAAAAACTTGGCTCGATGTGATTTTTAATCCTATCGACAAACTATTTTATAAAGTTTCCGGCGTCGATCCTGAAAAGGAAATGAACTGGAAACAACATCTTGGCGCATTACTTACCATCAATGTTGTCTGGTTTTTGTTTGGAATGTTTGTTTTAATGAATATGTCTTGGTTGCCATTAAACCCTGACAACAATCCATCAATGGGTGCCGAACTTGCATTTAATACCACGACAAGTTTTATTTGCAATACTAACCTACAACACTACTCTGGAGAGACTGGAATATCTTATTTCGGACAACTTATACTAATGCTTTTCCAGTTTATAAGTGCGGGGTGTGGGATTGCTGCAGCAGCAGTTGTGTTTTTTGCAATGAAAGAGAAGACAACCGAAAAATTGGGTAACTTTTACTTCTTTTTTGTAAGAAGCTGTACAAGAGTTTTGTTACCAATTGCTGTAGTTGTAGCTTCATTATTAGCTTTCAACGGAACTCCAATGACATTTGAAGGAAAAGACCCGATTACAACTTTACAAGGTGATAAAGTAGAAGTCAGCCGTGGTCCTGTTGCAGCATTTGTTGCTATAAAGCATTTGGGGACTAACGGAGGTGGATTTTTCGGTCCCAACTCTGCACACCCATTTGAAAACCCCAACTACTTTACCAATATTGTCGAAATAGTTGCTCAAATGGTAATTCCTTTGGCAATGGTATTTGCAATGGGTTATATTTTAAGAAGAAAAAAATTGGCTTGGACTATTTTTGGTGTGATGACAGTTGGCTTTTTGCTTCTTACTATCCCAACTGTTTTTAACGAAATAGGTGGTAATCCAGCGATCGAAAAAATGGGGATTCCTCAGAATCTTGGGAGTATGGAGGGCAAAGAAGTTCGATTTGGATCTGCCGCTTCTGCTTATTGGAGTATTGCAACGACTGTAATCTCTACCGGTAGTGTCAATTCTATGCACGATAGTTTTACACCGCTCAGTGGTATGAATCAATTGCTTGGTATGATGGTCAATTGTTTCTACGGCGGAGTTGGTGTAGGTTTCTTAAACTTCTACATCTTTATTATTCTTGCCGTATTCATCAGTGGATTAATGGTAGGAAGAACTCCTGAATTTCTCGGTAAAAAAATAGAAGCCAAGGAAATGAAAATCGCAATGATTATTGCTCTTCTTCACCCTTTCTTAATTCTTGTAGGAACTGCAATTTCAAGTTATATGGTTGCTCACAATCCTGACGAATACGGAAGCTGGTTAAACAATCCGGGTTTCCACGGTTTCAGTGAGATGTTGTATGAATTTACTTCATCAAGTGCTAATAACGGAAGTGGTTTTGAAGGTTTAGCAGATAACAACCCATTCTGGAATATTGCCTGCGGAATCGTAATGCTGATGGCAAGATATTTACCAATCATTGGTCCGGTTGCTATTGCAGGAAGTCTTGCCGCTAAAAAGTATATTCCTGAAAGTGCGGGAACACTTAAAACAGATACAGCAACATTTGGTTTAATGGTATTTGCAGTAATTGCAATTGTAGCTGCGTTGTCATTCTTCCCTGCGTTAGCATTAGGTCCAATCGCAGAGTATTTTTCACTTTAATTCTTATCTATATTATAATGAAAGGAAATAACAATTTGTTTCAGCCAGAATTGGTCAATGAGGCATTGAAGCAATCTTTTATAAAATTAAACCCTTCCAAAATGTTCCGAAATCCGGTAATGTTTATGGTTTGGGTAGGAACTCTCGTAATGGCAGGCGTTTGTGTTTGGATTGCAATGGGAGAACAAAGCCAAGGCAGTTTGGTTTACAATGTTATCGTAACCGCTGTTTTATTCATCACATTATTGTTTGCCAATTTTGCAGAAGCGATTGCAGAAGCGAGAGGAAAAGCTCAGGCAGATTCTCTTAGAAAAACAAGAGAAGAAACACCTGCAAAATGGATTAATCCACACGGAGAAATTTTCAATGATGAGTTAACAATTGTTCCCTCATCTCAGTTGAAAAAAGGAGACGTTTTCCTTTGCGAACCAGCCGATATCATTCCGTCGGACGGAGAAATTATCGAAGGTTTGGCTACAATTGATGAAAGTGCCATCACAGGAGAATCTGCTCCTGTAATCCGTGAAGCGGGTGGAGATAAAAGCAGTGTAACAGGAGGTACGAAAGTTCTTTCTGATAAAATCAAAGTAAAAGTTACAACGGAGCCAGGAGAAAGCTTCCTGGACAAAATGATTGCTTTGGTTGAAGGTGCTTCCAGACAGAAAACACCAAACGAAATTGCTTTAACAATTCTATTGGCTGGATTTACTTTAGTATTCATCATTGTTACAGTGACTTTAAAGCCATTTGGTGATTATGCTAATACGCCAATTACAATTGCAGCATTTATCTCATTATTTGTATGCCTTATTCCAACTACGATTGGTGGATTATTATCAGCAATCGGTATAGCAGGAATGGATAGAGCTCTGAGAGCCAATGTCATTACTAAAAGTGGTAAAGCGGTAGAAACTGCGGGAGATATTGACGTTTTATTATTAGATAAAACAGGAACGATTACTATCGGGAACAGAAAAGCTACGCATTTTCATCCTGCAAACGGAGTTGATGAAAAAGTCTTGATTAAAGCTGCTGTTCTAAGTTCTATGGCAGACGAAACGCCGGAAGGAAAATCAATTATAGAATTGGCAGGAATTAATCCCCTAAGCTATGAAGTAAAAGAACCTCAGTTTATCAGCTTTACTGCAGAAACAAGAAGTTCAGGGGTTGATTATGAAAACACACGTATCAGAAAAGGTGCAACTGACGCAATTAAAAATATTGTTACAAATGCGGGTAATACATTCCCAACAGAAGTTGCAGAAAGAGTCAGAGAGATTTCGCAAAACGGAGGAACGCCACTCGTGGTTTCAGAAAATGAAAAAGCACTTGGGGTTATAGAATTGCAGGATATCATCAAGCCGGGAATCAAAGAACGTTTTGACCGTTTGAGAAAAATGGGGATCAAAACCGTGATGGTAACGGGGGATAACCCATTGACTGCAAAATTCATTGCCGAAAAAGCTGGTGTAGACGATTTTATTGCAGAAGCAAAACCTGAAGATAAAATGAATTACATCAAAAAAGAACAAACCGAAGGTAGATTGGTTGCGATGATGGGTGATGGTACCAATGATGCACCGGCTCTTGCTCAGGCAGATGTGGGTGTTGCGATGAACAGCGGAACGCAGGCTGCAAAAGAAGCAGGAAATATGGTGGATTTGGATAATGACCCAACCAAATTGATTGAAGTGGTGGAAATCGGAAAGCAGTTATTAATGACTCGTGGAACATTGACAACCTTCAGTATTGCGAATGATGTAGCGAAGTATTTTGCGATTGTTCCTGCATTATTTATTGCATCAATTCCAGCATTGCAAGGTCTTAATATTATGGGACTTCATTCTCCTGAATCTGCGATTCTTTCAGCAGTTATTTTCAATGCGATCGTAATCCCAATGTTGATTCCATTAGCATTAAAAGGTGTGGCTTACAAACCAATTGGTGCAAGTGCATTGTTGAGAAGAAACCTTTTGATTTACGGTTTGGGAGGAGTAATTATTCCATTCATCGGTATCAAAATAATAGACCTAATCGTATCAGTATTTATCTAAATTGTTAAACAAGGGAAAGAGTAAAGAAGTTGGTGTAAAAGTAATCTCAAAAGCTTTGGACCGTATCCAATTTTCCTCATCAGCTTCTTCTTTGCCCTTAAAAAATTAAAAAAATGAAACAAAATATATTACCAGCCATCAGATTAACGCTTTTCTGTGCGGTATTTTTTTCAGGATTCTATACACTTTTCATTTTCGGAATTGCACAAGCTGCTCCCAATAATGGAAAAGGAGAAATCATCGAACACAACGGCAAGAAATTTTACGCCAATGTGGGACAAAAATTTGACAAGGACGAATATTTCTGGTCACGTCCTTCGGCTGTAGATTATAATGCTGCAGGAGCTGGAGGAAGTAACAAAGGACCTTCAAACCCGGATTATCTGAAAGATGTTGAAGGAAGAATCGAAAACTTTATGAAACACAATCCAACAGTTCAAAAATCTGATATTCCTTCTGACATCGTAACTGCGAGTGGAGCAGGTCTAGACCCGAACATCTCTGTTCAGGCAGCTAAAGTTCAGGCTCAAAGAATTGCTGATATCAGAAAGGTCGACATCAGTAAAGTCAATTCACTTATTGGAAAAAGTATCGAATCTCCTTTCCTGGGAATGTTCGGAACTGAAAAAATTAACGTTTTAAAACTCAATATCGCATTAGACGGTTTGAAGTAAATTATATATTTAGAAATGAAAAAACTATCATTACTGGCATTTTTAATGCTTGGAGCAGTTTCTACACTGCACGCTCAGGAAGAAACTAAAAACCCTTTAAAAATCTCTGGTTATGCAGAAGTGTATTATCAGTACGATTTTAATAATCCTGAGAACAACACAAAACCGGGATTTGTGTACAGCCACAACAGAAACAATGAGGTCAATCTTAATTTAGGATTTGTAAAAGCAAACTACGAAACTGAAAAACTAAGAGCTAATGTAGCTTTGGGAGTTGGAACATATATGAATTCTAACTATGCGGCTGAACCGGGTGTTTTGAAAAATATTTATGAAGCTAACGTTGGGGTGAAAATTTCAAAAAACAAAAATCTTTGGATTGATGCCGGGATTATGCCTTCTCACATCGGTTTTGAAAGTGCCATCAGTAAATATTGTTTTACTTTAACGAGAAGTATTCTGGCGGACAACTCTCCATATTTCGAAAGTGGCGCAAAAATTTCTTATTCAAGCGACAACGGAAAATGGTTTGTAAGTGGTTTGGTTCTTAATGGTTGGCAAAGAATCCAACGTGTAAACGGAAATTCGACAGTAGCCTTTGGGCACCAATTAACATACAGACCAACAGAAAAAATTACTTTAAACAGCAGTTCTTTCATTGGAAACGATAAACCGGACAATATTAAGCAAATGAGGTATTTCCACAACTTGTACGGAAGTTTCCAAATCAGCAAAAAGTTTGCTTTGATTACAGGTTTCGATATCGGTGCAGAGCAAAAAACTAAAGGAAGTGACCAGTACAACATTTGGTATTCTCCGGTTGTAATTGCCAAATATTCTCCAACAGAAAAATTAAGCATTGCTGCGAGAGGCGAATATTACAGCGATGAAAAAGGAGTAATGATTGCAACTGGAACAGCAAACGGATTCAAAACGTTTGGCTATTCTGTAAACGCAGATTATTGGATTCTTCCAAATCTGGTTTGGAGGACAGAACTTAAAAATCTTAGCAGTAAAGATGACATTTTTATTAATAGAGATAACGAACTTAAAACAAACAACTTTATGGTAGTGACATCGCTAGCTGTAAGTTTTTAAAAATCTCCATATTTACTAAAAAAATCCTTGCCGGGAAACCGGTCGGGGTTTTTCTGGTAAAAGATAAAATGTGAAAGGAATTTGCCTAACTTTCATTAAAAATTTTCGATGAAACGATTTGATATTTTTAAAAGATACTTAGGGCAGCAGATTTATACAGCCAAAGAAGAAAATGAGTGGGAAACATACGGGGAGATAAAAGAAGGCGTTATCTTCAAAGGATTCAATCTATGGATTCTTGGGTTTGCGATGATTATTGCCTGTATTGGCTTAACCACCAATTCGGTAAGTGCAGTAATTGGAGCAATGTTGATTTCACCGTTGATGGGTCCGGTTATAGGTTTTGCATTTGGATTGGCAATCAATGACAGAAACCTGAGAATCGAAGGAATTAGAAACTGGATAAAAATGACTTTAGTAAGTCTTGCTTCTGCAACTTTATTTTTCTTTGTTAATCCTTTCGACCATTCGACGCAATTATTAGAATCTTTTCAAAAAGCATCAATCTTTGATATTTTCCTTGCGTTTTTTGGTGGAATGGCGGGCTTCATTGGAATTGTAAAAAAAGAAGGCATAAAGATTATTGCCGGTGTAGCGATTGCTACAGCTTGTATGCCGCCACTTTGTACAGCAGCATACGGTATTGCACATCTTGATTTTAAATATTTTATCGGAGGATTTTATTTTTATTCTATTAATTGTCTTTTCATCGGTTGGGCAACTTTTTTATTGTCGAGGTATTTTAAGTTTTCACGGATAACCAAAGAAAAAAGAACAGTGAAAAGTGTCATATTATGGGATTTGTTATTAATCGTAATGTTAGTTCCTGGTATTTGGATTGGTTATCAGAAATGGAAAATAGAAGAAGACAGCCCACGACAAATGACAGATTCTGAAAAAATCAGCGCATTGGAAAAACGGATAGAAAGGTTGGAACGAAATGTCAACAAAAATTAGACTTAAAAAAATTAAAAATTACTATATGCAGCAAGATGAAAATTCTGCACAGGACTTTCTTAATCTTATAAAAAAATCAAGACGAGGAAAATTCAAAATCTACATCGGGATGAGCGCCGGTGTTGGAAAAACCTATCGTATGTTACAAGAAGCCCACTCTCTTTTAGCAAGTGGTATTGATGTGAAAATCGGATATATAGAAACACATCAACGTAAAGAAACTCACTCCCTTTTGGACGGGCTTCCCATTATCCCGAGAAGAAAATTATTCTACAAAGGCAAAGAATTAGAAGAACTCGATGTTCAGGCTGTGATTAATCTTCGTCCGGAAGTTGTGATTGTGGATGAATTAGCTCATACCAATATCGAAGGAAGTAAAAACGAGAAACGTTGGCAGGATGTGATGGATATTCTGGATTCCGGAATTAATGTAATCAGTGCAGTTAATATTCAGCATATCGAAAGTCTTAATGAAGATGTTAAACAGATTACCAATATCGAAGTTCAGGAGCGTATTCCTGACAATGTTTTGGCCCAGGCAGATGAAGTTGTAAATATTGACCTTACCTCTGAAGAATTGATTGACCGTCTAAAAGCAGGAAAAATCTATGAAAATTCAAAAATCAATTCTGCGCTCAATAATTTTTTTAAATCTGAAAATATTCTTCAGCTCCGTGAATTAGCTTTGAGAGAAGTAACGTCGCAGGTGACGAGAAAAGTGGAAACTGAAGTTACGATTCATAAGTCCGTCAAGAAAGAAAAGTTTCTGGCTTGCATCAGTTCCAATGAAAAAACGGCTAAAAATGTGATTAGAAAAGCATCTAGACTTGCCAATTATTACAACAGCCAATGGTATCTGCTTTATGTGCAAATCCCACGTGAAAGCTCAGACAAAATTCCTTTGGATAAACAAAGACATCTCATCAATAATTTCAAAATGGCTACAGAATTGGGTGCTGAAATTATTAAAGTTGAAAACACCAATGTAACAAGAGCTATAATGGAACAATGTGAAGAGCGGAAAATCACAACCGTATGTATTGGCAAACCACACCTCAATCTTTTTAAGATTATCATTGCTACCGATACTTTCAATACTTTGCTTAATAAATTGTCACAGGAAAATATAGATCTAGTAATTTTGTCCTAATGAAAATAAAAACCAAACTCAATATAGGTGTCGGTCTGCTTTTTATGATGATATTATTGTTATCAATCTTAAGTGGTTGGTATATCAATCAGCTTAAAAAAGATACCAATAACATTCTGAAAGCAAACTATAATACGCTTCAATATTCCAGAAATATGCTGTTGGCTTTAGAGGAAATTAATTCTGACCCATTAGCATTCAGTGTTTTTGAAAAACATCTCAAACAACAACAGGAAAATGTGACCGAGCCTGGTGAAAAAGAATCAACAGATAATGTTGCTATTCATTTTAAAGCTTTGAAAAAAGATTCTGCCAATCTTGGACTTCAAACCTCTATAAGGAAAGACCTTGCTGAATTGATGCAAATCAATATGAGCGCCATTGAGCACAAAAGTACAGTTGCAGATTCGACGGCAAAAAATGCGATTATTGTGATTTCGACTGCAGGAATGGTGTGCTTTATTATTGCTTTTATTTTAATGGTTAATCTTCCTTCAAACATTGCAGATCCGATTAAAAGCCTTACTGAAAGTATCAAACAGATTGCGAATCAAAACTATAAAGAACGGGTACATTTCGAAAGCCGAAGTGAGTTTGGAGATTTAGCCAATTCATTCAATACAATGGCGGAAAAACTTCAGGAATATTCTGAAAGTAAGCTGGATAAAATCATCAGAGGAAAAAAACGTATCGAAACCTTGATTGATAATATGCACGACCCAGTTATAGGTATTGATGAGGATAAAAAAGTTCTTTTCGTAAATGATGAAGCTTTGAAGATTACAGGACTTAAGAAAGAAAATTTTGTAGGAAAATTGATTCAGGATGTTGCTGTAAATAATGATTTGGTAAGAGATATCATCAAAGAAATGATTGTATCAGATAAAACAAATTCGGAAAAAGAAACGATGAAAATCTATGCTGACGGAAAGGAAAGTTATTTTGAAAAAGAAATTGTTGACATCAATATTATTCCGACAGGAGAACAACAAAGTCGTTTTATTGGTCAGGTTATTATGCTTAGAAACATTACGCCTTTCAAAGAACTGGATTTGGCTAAAACTAACTTTTTGGGAACGGTTTCCCACGAATTCAAAACCCCGATTTCTTCTATACAAATGGGATTGCAGCTTTTAGAAAACGAACAGATTGGAAGTCTGAATAATGAGCAGAAAAACCTTGTTAACGGGATTAGAGAAGATTCAAGTCGCTTATTAAAAATAACAGGAGAATTGCTGAATATTACACAAGTTGAGAGTGGCTCTATCCAACTTAATATGAAAGAATCAAGCATTAATAAAATTATTGAATACGCCGTCGAAGCCAATAAATCTTCTGCGGAACAAAAACATATTCATTTCAAAATCGATGTAGAAAAAGGTTTGTTAACAGTCTTGGCAGACAATGAAAAAACAGCTTGGGTTCTCAATAATTTGCTGTCAAATGCCATTCGTTATTCTTATGAAAATTCTAATATTAAGATTAATGTCAGAAAAGTTGAAGATAAAATTCAATTCTCTGTTACAGATACCGGACAGGGAATTGCGCCTCAATATTTATCCAAAATCTTTGACCGCTATTTCCGAGTTCCCGGAAGTAAAAAAGAAGGAACAGGTTTGGGATTAAGCATCAGCAAAGAATTTATTGAAGCTCAAGGCGGAGAAATTACGGTAAAAAGTGAGTATGGAGCGGGAAGTACATTTACCTTTGATTTGAAAGGATGATATGGATGGCAAAAAGCCGTTTGATTATGAAAAAGAGTAAAAGTTTCTTTTAAAACCCCTGCAGGTTGTGGTAGGTGATAGTGGCTATTGCACATCAAAATGATCTCTAAATTAGTATTTTTGAATTGTACTGGAAATGGGAATCTACAACTTTTCTACAAATATATCATCTATAATAAAGTTCCCAAAATCTTATCTATAAGTTCTTTATAATTTACTTGATTGATATGAATCACAAAATTGATGTTGGTTTTCTATGGAAAATAAATATATATTTGATTCGATAACTTCTTTGTGGTTTTTTAGTTTTTTCTTGAATCTTTGCAGTTATTACTAATGTTTTTATAATCTCAAGTATTTGATTTAAAACGTTTTGTGCAATATTTTTAAGTATTTTTTTGTCTCATATTTGTACCATATAAATATAAAATATTGATTATCAGATATTATTATTTTTGAAGAAGTGAAGTAAGTATTGATTAACATCAATTAATAATAATTATAAACCGCTGTAAATATAATGTTTACAGCGGTTTATATTTAAGTGGTAATGATTAATTGTACCAAATACTATCTTTATCTAAAAATCTCCAGCGTTGTTCCTGTTTGGTTCGGCACATTCAAATGATATAGTTGCCTTGTAAATATCATAATTACCCTACATCAATGCCAGCCAAAATATGAAGCCGTAAATTTGTTTCATTAAAAAATTGAGACTATTATGGAATTAGGAATTGGGATGTTTGGAGATGTTGCTCTAGACACAAAAACCGGAAAATATAGAGATGCCAGCGTAAAACTTAACGAAATCCTTGAGCAGGTAAAACTAATGGACCAAGTTGGTCTGGATGTTTTCGCAATGGGTGAGCACCACCGTGCAGATTATGCCGTATCTTCTCCCGAGATTCTTTTGGCTGCTGCTGCAAGTATTACTGATAATATAAAATTAGCAAGCGGCGTAACAGTTCTAAGTTCATCGGAACCTGTAAAGGTTTATGAAGATTTCTCGATGATTGATTTAATATCAAAAGGCAGAGCCGAAATCTTTGTTGGAAGAGGAAGCTTCATCGAGTCGTTTCCTTTGTACGGTTATGATTTGTCAGATTACAATCAGCTTTTTGAAGAAAAATTAGACTTATTACTGAAAATTAATAATGAAGAAAATGTAAGCTGGAGTGGAATCTTAAGAAGACCAATGGAAAACCAGACGGTTTATCCAAGAGCTTTCAACAATGGTGTTTTACCAATCTGGGTTGCTGTTGGTGGAACTCCGGAATCTGTCTTGAGAGCGGCTAAACTAGGATTACCATTAATTGTGGCAATTATCGGAGGAATGCCGAGACAATTCAAAAATCTCATCGAATTCTATAAGCAGGAATACCTGAGAGCCGGACATGACGAGAGCAAAATGCAGATTGCCATCCATTCTCATACTTTTGTAAGTGATGACCAAAAAGATATTGACCAATATTTCTTCAACTACAAATCCCAAATGGACAGAATTGGCAGAACCCGAGGCTGGGCACCTTACTCCAAAGACCAATATGAAGGCGGAAGAAGCAAAGACGGCGCACTCTTCATCGGAAGCAGCAACGAAGTGGCAGACAAAATCAATGAAATGAAAGAATTGTTTGGTTTAACAAGATTCATCGGGCATATGGATGTAGGTGACCCTGCTCATGATGTGATGATGAATTCCATTCAGCTCTTCGGTGACAAAATTGCAACACAAGTAAGATAAAAATAAGCCTCCTGGAAGTGATTTTTCAGGAGATTTTTTATTGATTTTAAAGTTAAAAAATACCCTCTTGCAAGTCCGATGAACAGGAGCTTTGCAAAGGTGGGCAAAAACACACGTGTCTTTTCATTAAAATATACGTGTCTTTTGAACAAAACACACATGTGTTTTTACTAAAAACGTCCGCATCTTTCCAGAGGGATATACGGACGTTTTTTTAATTATTAAATAGAAATGAAATTTAATTAATATTTATTTTTGAAAAATTGACAAGTCATTTCCGGCAGATTCAACATAAATTTCATCAAGTTTCACGGAATCAGTCACACCAATTCCTCCTTCT
>QFQW01000032.1 GCA_003248755.1 Chryseobacterium sp.
TACCTAATAGCACATTATCTTTATAAACATTATAACCATCTAAAGCAAAATTGTCCGTAGAAGCTGTCCAGGTAAGATATGTAGAAACATTTGTTGTTGAGGTTGCTGCTAGATTAAGAGGAGTAGTTGGAGCGGTTGTATCTGGCCCATTTGGATTATATTTTGCACCTAAACCAACTGCGTAGAATGCATCTTGTGTAGCAATTGCCTCTGGGGAATTAGCACCATAAAGTTCTGTTGCTACCTGAATACCAAAGTCTCTTGCATTCATGTAAGTCGAGTTGGAGGATAAGTAAGCTGTTTCCAAACGATAAACGATCTTTGATGCTTTTTCAAATCCGATTCCCGTTACACTGTATGATTTTCCAATATCATTGGTTCCCGTTTTTCCTTGCACAAGAACATAATACCAATGGTTCAAAACACCACTGTTGGTGTGAACGCCACAATAATCATTCGCATCTCGATCAGGTGTGGTACAACCTTCTGCAGCTGTTGCCGGTTGCCAGTTGATACCTCTGTATGTGTCTGGTTGGCCTGCAGATTTCGGGTCACTTAAAGATCTTAGATAATAAGGAGCGTATAATGTGATATCCTCTCCAATTTTGAAGGCTTGCTTGTTTGGCAGATAAGTTTCTTCAACAACAGATCCCCAAATATCAGAAAGTCCTTCGTTCATAGCTCCGGATTCTCTTTGATATGCTAACGCTGCTGTAGAAGCACACACGCCGTGTCCTAGTTCGTGAGCTGTAACATCAAAAGCCGTTAAAACATTGAAGTTGCTTGTTCTGTCTCCGTCACCATAAAGCATGTAAGAGCCTGACCAAAAGGCATTGTTCACATTATTTCCGTAGTGGACATAGCTTCTCAATATCGAGCCATTGTTGTCATAACTATTTCTGTTGTGAAAATCTTTGAAGTAATCATAGGTCTTTTCTACTCCAAAGTGTGCGTCCAAAGCGGCATTGTCCCAAGTAGAATTATCAAATTCCGTAGCAGACCAATCGTTGTCAGCATCTGTAAAATCGGTATTACTTATGGATGTATTTTTTTTCAGATTATATGTTCTTACGCCATTTCCTCTGGTTGTATCATAAAGAATGTAATTGTCACCAGCAGTATTTAATGAGGTTTCAATAGATTGAGTTCCACTGTATCTTGTTGCAGCATTACCTGCAGCAAGTTTAGAGACCGTATTCTTTAATTCAGAATCTTTTACCTCAGAAGTAATTTTCTCTGTATCAAGTTCATTTTTTAGTATGTTGTGGTTACGTCCATTTGCGTGTTTGATAATGGCATCGGATAATAAAACCTGACCATTAGAAGCATCTACATAGATATAAGCTCTGCTCATTGGTTGAGATGCGAAAACATCAAACTTATAAGCTAAAGACAGTTTGTAACTTTCATCCGCCTGTTGGAGTGGAAGAAGAACTAGCTCACCAGCTGGCTTTTTGTAATTATCCACATTGCTTTCGGCATCATCCCACATGTACTTTTGAGCTCCAACGCTTTGGATGGCTTTGTCCAGGGCAGCCTGAGAAGAAATTTTTGGAGATGTAATTACATTGTTTGTTGTGAAGATATCACCATTCATGCTGGTAAGTTCTCCATTTTTATAATGTAAATTGTAAACACCAAATTCAACTTTTACATTGTTATAATATAATTCATATTTCTCATCCAAAAAATTACCAGCGGTAATTTTCTCTGATTTAGTAAGCTTAAGTTCTGATCCTGCAGGAAGTTTTAAAATTGTTTTGAATAAGTCAGCTTTGTTTGCAGATTTTAAATTTGAACCGCTCTTAAAAGTTGCCAAACTAACATTCCCGTTCTTCTCGGTAATTTTCTTGTCAATGTATTCTTGTGCATTTGCGGATAGGGTAAAACCGAAAATGCTACATAGAATACCTATTCGTAAAAGTTCTTTCTTCATATATTAGGTATTAAATCTAGGGCGAATTTAGTAAATTTTTAATAATAATAGTACTTTACCCTATCTAATTTGGTAAAATATTAACGATAATTGAATAAAATAAAAAATCCAGTAATTTATGCTGGATTTTTATGGCGGGATAATTATTTTTTAACTGGGATATTTTGTAAAATATCTTGTGTATATGTCCAGAATTTTTGAACAGATGATATGTTGGCTCTTTCGTCCGGAGAATGCGCACCCTTGATTGTCGGTCCAAAAGAGACCATTTCCATTTTTGGATAATTGGCTCCGATGATTCCGCATTCTAATCCTGCATGACAAGCAACAACCAATGGTTTTTCTCCGAAATTAGACTCATATAGTTTAGTCATTACTTTGATGATTTCAGCATCAGGTTTTGGTTTCCAGCCTGGATAAGAACCTCCAAATTCCGTTTTTAAAGAATTGCTTTCAAAAGCTGATTTCAATTGATTGGCAACTTCCCATTTTGTAGATTCTACGGAAGAACGTGTTAAATTTAAAATTTTAATTTCTCCATTTTTCAATTCAACTCTTGCAACGTTGTTAGATGCTTCTACCAAACCTTCTACATCCGGACTCATTCGGAAAACACCATTATGAGCCGCATTCATTGCAAAGATTATTTTTTTCGAATTTTCAATAGAAATTGCTTTCTCTGATGAATCTGTTTTTTCAATATTGATAACCAAGTCTTTTTCTAAGGAAGCAAATTCCTCCAAAATCTCAGATTTTAATTGTTCAATTTTTGAAATAAAATCTTCTGAATTGTTGGCAAAAACAATTGCTTTAGCTTCTCTCGGAATAGCATTTCTCAAACTTCCGCCGTCAATTGATATTAATTGAATTTGATTTTCCAACCCTAAGAATAAAAATCTTCCCAATAATTTATTCGAGTTCCCAAAACCTTTGTGGATGTCCATCCCGGAATGTCCGCCTTGTAAGCCTTTGATCTCGATTTTGAAAATTTCTCCTTTTGCTTCTTCCAAATCGAATTTTGCAGACGCTGTTACATCCACGCCACCAGCACAACCGATATCGATTTCGTCATCTTCTTCGGTATCAAGATTTAAGAGAATTTCACCTTTCAATTGTCCGGGTTTCAAAGCTAAAGCACCTGTCATTCCTGTTTCTTCATCAATCGTGAAAAGTGCTTCCAGTTCAGGATGTGCAATGTCGCTGCTTTCTAAGATAGACATAATTGTAGCAACACCCAAACCGTTGTCAGCACCCAAAGTTGTTCCTTTTGCCTTTACCCAATCGCCATCCACATACATTTGGATTCCTTGGGTTTCGAAATCAAAATCTACATCGTTGTTTTTTTGGCAAACCATATCAAGGTGCGATTGCATCACGATTGGTGTTCTGTTTTCCATTCCCGGAGTTGCAGATTTTGTGATGATGATATTTCCAACTTCGTCGACAGTTGTTGGTAATCCCAAATTTTCACCGAATTCTTTTATGAATTTTATAACTTTTTCTTCTTTTTTTGAGGGTCTTGGAACCGAATTCAGTGCTTCGAAATTTTTCCAGATCACTTTTGGTTCCAGTTGTGAATATTCCATTTTTTTGAAATTTTTTGAATTTGCAATTTACTAATTATGAAAGGAAAATGAAATCTTTATGATATAAATAATGTTTTCAGAATCTTGCAATAGATTTATCTTTTATAATTTTGAAGTCTGAATTCTAGCAAAATATTGATGTCGAATTTTATAAAACAGTTTTCCAGATTTTTAAGATTAAGAGTGTCCGTGTCGGAATGGATCTACTTGATAAAATGTGTGATTGGTGCGGCAATCTGTTATCTGTTTTATATTTTTCTTCCTCAATATCCTGTTTACTGGGCTTTGATTTCTGTTGTGATTGTCTTCTCACCGGATAATAGTAATAAGTTGGCTTATGATAGAATTAAATCCAATCTTTTAGGAGCTTCGATAGGAATGCTTTTATTTTTAATTCCCATTCCTAATATTTTGTTGATTTGTTTTGGGGTAGCTTTGACAATTTTAGTTGGGATTGCTTTGAAGCTTGATAATACACTTCGTTCAGCTTTAGCAGCAATGGTGATTGTTCTGATCGAGGAAAATCAGGCTCACGATTGGCTGATTCCGATTGAGCGTGTGATTTGCGTTTGTATCGGATGTTTTGTAGCACTAATCATCACTTTTGTTTTTTCTAAGTTCAAGACTTATGGTCAAACGTATCTGAAACATTGATGAAATGTACAAAATCCCTAGCCCCGATAGCAGTGACATCCTTTTTTGTTTTCTATTGCGAATGTTATTTTACAGGTTATCTTTCTAAAAACAAAAAAGATATGGCGGATAGCGGGATTAAGCTCCTAAATAAAAAAACTCCCCAAAATTGGAGAGTTTTTATTCTGAGATCCTTCGGCAAGCTCAGGGACAATCTTAATATCTGTAATACTCAGGTTTGAAAGGCCCTTTCACATCTACACCGATATAATCAGCTTGTTCAGGAGAAAGAACTTCTAGCTCAACACTTAATTTTTTAAGGTGTAATTCAGCTACTTTCTCATCGAGGTGTTTTGGTAACATATAAACTTCGTTTCCGTAAGCTGCAGAATTTGTCCAAAGTTCGATTTGAGCCAAAGTCTGGTTAGAGAAAGAGTTAGACATTACGAAAGATGGGTGACCAGTTGCGCAACCAAGGTTTACCAATCTACCTTCAGCAAGGATGATAACTTCTTTACCTTCGATAGTGTAGATGTCAACCTGAGGTTTAACTTCAGATTTTGTGTGACCGTAGTTTTTGTTCAACCAAGCCATATCGATTTCGTTATCGAAGTGACCGATGTTACAAACAATCGCTTTATCTTTTAATTTCAAGAAATGCTCAGCTCTCACGATGTTGAAGTTACCGGTAGTCGTGATTACAATGTCTGCATTGTCCACAACAGTATCCAATCTTTTAACTTCATAACCATCCATTGCAGCTTGAAGCGCACAGATTGGGTCAATTTCAGTTACAGTTACGATAGAACCAGCTCCTCTGAAAGATGCAGCCGTACCTTTACCTACGTCTCCGTATCCGCAAACTACAACTCTTTTTCCGGCAAGCATTACGTCAGTCGCTCTTCTTACAGCATCTACTGCAGATTCTTTACAGCCGTATTTGTTATCGAATTTAGACTTAGTAACAGAATCATTTACGTTGATTGCAGGCATTACCAAAGTTCCGTTTTTCATTCTTTCGTACAATCTGTGAACACCAGTTGTAGTTTCTTCAGAAAGACCTTTGATATCTTTTGTAAACTCTGGGTATCTGTCAAAAACCATATTGGTCAAATCTCCACCGTCATCTAGAATCATATTCAATGGTTTTCTGTCTTCACCAAAGAAAAGAGTCTGCTCGATGCACCAATCGAATTCCTCTTCGTTAAGACCTTTCCAAGCATAAACAGGAATTCCTGCAGCAGCAATCGCAGCAGCAGCGTGGTCCTGAGTTGAGAAAATATTACAAGAAGACCAAGTTACTTCAGCACCTAGAGCTACCAAAGTCTCGATAAGAACTGCAGTTTGGATTGTCATATGCAGACATCCGGCGATTCTTGCACCTTTAAGCGGTTGAGAAGGTCCAAATTCTTCACGGATTGCCATCAAACCTGGCATTTCTGCCTCTGCCAAAGTAATTTCTTTTCGTCCCCATTCTGCCAGGGAAATATCCTTAACTTTATAAGGAACGTATTGTGTTGTTGTACTCATATTTAAAAATCAAAATAAGTTTTAAAACTAAAGCGCAAAATTACGATTTAAGTTTTACATAAAAAATTTCGAGTACCAATGTTTTTGTTTTACAGTCCTTTTCGGCCTTCTATCCAGTAAGCTTGAGAGAAGATCTGATTACCGGAAATATCATTTTTTTTCAATGATTTGCGGACCGACTGTAATGTTTTACCATTCCCGGTAATGTAGAAAGCGGTATTGTAAGGGTCAATTATTTCCTCTTTAATAAGAATATCAATAGATTCGATAATTTTCTCAGGCTCATTTTTTAATGTATAATATCCGTATAGTTCAAGGTCTTTCAGGACTTGATGGTCATCCAATTCAAAAATACTGTCAAAAGAATAATATCCATAACCATCAGTTTCATATTTTATAGATAAAGCTACTCCCAGAGAGGTCTCATCACCAATTACAATATGATGTTTAAAATCACATTTGAACATATCTTTCCCCCTTGGAATAATATATTTTATCGTTTCTCCAACTTTTAGATTTTCTATAAAATCACAGCCGGACGCGCTTCCATGAAGATGGCAAAGAATCTCAAAAGTACCATCAGCCTTATCATAATTATAAGGTGTGTATTTCCTATAATCCGTATCGTTTACCCGAAATTCGATAGCATATCCGGGTTTATATTCCAAACCGAGCAGATTGCCGGAGAATTTGATTTTCTTTAGATTTTCTGAAATGTTTTCTGTTTCTATTACGGTTGTTTCACGAATATATTTGGAAGCTAATATGTTTTCCATTGTATCATTCAACCATTTTGGCATACTTGGCATAATCAATAATTTTTTACAAAGAAAATCAGATAAATGAAAGAAAACGATAGCTATTTTAAGGAAGTTATTGGACTTTTTGAGGTAAATTATTTTGGAAAATCAATTTTATTTTTCTTTCTGAAATCCAAAGCAGATTGTTTTGTTAATTTCGAAAACAAGCGGGAAAAGTAAGCATAATCGTCGTAGCCAAGTTGATTGGCAATTTCTTTTATGGTCAAATCCGTATAAAAAAGCAGACGTTTTGCCTCGATGATAATTTCCTGCTGAATCCAATATCCTGCTGGATTTCCAGTGATGTCTTTCACAACTTCCGATAAATAGGATGGGGAAATATTCATCAATTCAGCATAAGAAGATGGACTTTTCAAAGATTTGAATCTTTGTTTTACAAGGTGTTTAAATTGTCTTGTGAGTTTCAAAGCTCGGCTTTCCTTTATATCTTCCAGATTTGATTTTTCTGCAAATACCGAAGCCAGCATTCCCGTATAAGCATCCAACAGAGATTGAACTATTTTCAAGTCGCTATTTGATTTTTTATGATATAAATAAAGAAGTTGAGCACAATTATCAAGGTTCTTCGAAAACTCTGATTCTATTTTTACAGGAAGAATTGGGGAAAGCAATTCTTCAAAAACAGTACGAACTTCATTCGGAACTAGGTCAGAATTTACAGCTAAAAACCAACCATAGATATCAAAATTCTTTGAATAATGAACCTGCCCGGGCGTAATGCAAAAAACGGAGGGACCTTCCATTTTGAAATCTTTAAAATCTACCATAACCTCTGCTCTACCACTTTGCAGAAAAAGAAAGAGATAATGGCTGTCTCTGTGGACGCCTTTTTCCTCAATATCTTTATTGGTTTCCTCAGAATTTTCCCGAACGATTTCTATGAACATTCCGTCTTTTGTGATGTCGTTAAGACTATATGTTGGGATGTTTTTGTTCATTTGGAATTAAATTACAAAAATTATTCAATAATTATATTGTAAATATAATATGACAATTCACATAATAAAAGTTTATTTAGTTTAAATCTAAATAACTATTTTTGTAACATCTAAAAAAATATATCATGAGTGAACATACAGAAGAAGCAAAAAGACAGGCTAAACCACTTGCTCCAAAAGTAAAAGAATTGATTGCTAAAACGCTAAGTGTGACTTTGGCAACTGTAGACGCAGAAGGAACGCCGAATGCTAGTTACGCACCGTTTGTAGAAATTGATAACAAATTTTACGTTTTGGTTTCTTTTATGGCGAGACACACAAAGAATTTGGCTGAAGGAAGAAAAGTTTCTGCAATGTTCATCGAGGATGAGTCTGCTACAAAACAAGTCTATGCAAGAGAAAGATTAACTGTCGAGGTTTCTACTTCTCAAATCGAAAGAGATACTGATGATTGGAACAACATCGTTGGAAAACTAAAAGAAAGACACGGGAAAATCGTAGATGTTCTGAATGATATGACTGATTTTATCCTAATTGCTCTTCATCCGGTAAAAGGAGCTTATGTGAATGGTTTCGGTAGCGCTTATTTTGTAGATGCCAATCTTGAAATTATGGAACACAGAAACGATATCAATCACACACAAAAATAATATCGATTTTTGAATATATATGAGAGGCTTAGTCAGAAAACTAAGCCTTTGTTATTTTTTATGTCTTCGAGAGCCTCAGACTGACATTGCGTAAAATTCGAACATTATTATTACAAATGTCACACTGAGCGTAGTCGAAGTGTTTTTAATTTAAATCTTTCTGAAAATAACCGTCGAGTTATGACCACCAAAACCAAACGCATTACTCATCGTGATGTTAATTGGTTTTTCTTTATTTTCGGTAACGATATTAATGCCTTCGGGAATATTCTCATCCAATTTTGAAACATTGATTGTCGCAGGAATAATATTTTCCTGAATTGCCTTGATGCAGATAATTGCTTCAACAGCACCCGCAGCTCCCAACAAATGACCGGTCATAGATTTGGTTGCACTGATATCGAGATTCGAACTGCCTTTGAAAACTTTGTTGATGGCATTAAGTTCGGCTAAATCTCCAAGTGGGGTAGAAGTGGCATGCGGATTAAGATAATCGACTTGTTCTGGTAGAATTTCTGCATCTTGCAAAGCCAATTCCATAGATTTTGCCGCACCAATTCCTTCAGGATGTGGTGCGGTCATATGATAGGCATCCGCTGTCATTGCGGCTCCAATCAATTCTGCGTAGATTTTCGCACCTCTTGCTTTAGCGTGTTCATATTCTTCCAAAATCAAAGCCCCAGCACCTTCTCCCATTATAAAACCGTCACGTTCCACATCATATGGCCGACTTGCGATTTTTGGATTATCATTCCTGGTTGACATGGCTTTCATTGATGAGAAGCCACCTAATGATGCAGGCGTAATTGGTGCTTCAGAACCACCACTCACAATAATTTTTGCCTTTCCCCAACGGATATAGTTGAAGGCATCCATAAAAGCGGTGTTTGCTGTGGCGCAAGCAGAAACTGTAGTGTAATTGATTCCTCGCAAGCCATATTTCATAGAAATCATTCCGGAAGCCATATTGGCAATCAGCTTTGGAACAAAAAAAGGACTGAATCTTGGCGTTCCGTCTCCCAAAACATATTCTGTGACTTCATTTTCAAAAGTTTCCATTCCGCCTTGTCCGGTTCCCCAAATAACGCCTATATCAAAAGGGTCAAAATCTTTAAAATTCAAGCCGGAATCTTCCATTGCCTGAGCTGCTGCGTAAATCGCATATTGTGTGAAAAGGTCGCTTCGTTTGATTTCGTTTTTGTCCAGATATTTTTCCGGCATGAAGTTTTTGACTTCGGCTGCAAATTGAACTTTGAATTTCTCAGCGTTAAAATGTGTGATTTTATGAGCACCGCTTTCACCTTTCAGAATGTTGTTCCAGAAAGTTTCAACATCGTTTCCTAAAGGAGTTACGGCTCCCATTCCGGTTATTACAACTCGTTTCATTATCTTGTAATTTGTGTTTTGAATAAGTTTGAAGTGCCTTTTGCAATCAGCCTGGTTTTTTCAGCATTCCAGATTTCGCAGGTGGCGTTGATGAATTGTTTTCCCAATTTGGTGATATGTGTTTCAGCAATGATGTTTTCGCCTTCTTTGGCGATTCCGAAATAGTCAATCACATTATTGATAGTGGTATAAAAAGTCGTTTCGTTCAGGGAAAACATCGTTGCGCCCAAAACATCATCAATTATCGCAGCCGTTACGCCACCGTGAAGATTCCCGATAGGATTGAGCCATTCCGGCCGAATGGTGTACCGGAATTCCAGATTGCCTTTTTCCGCAGAAACAACAATCGGTTTTAGCCAACGCATAAATGGCGACGGCGAATCTGTAAATTCTTTTCCAATTAATGATTTTAAATGTGCTAATCTGTCCATAATTTAAATTTTCTGTTTAATCGCAAAGGCACAAAATTTTGAGTTTATTAAATTGTTGTAATTCGCCAAGGCAATTTTGCGCCTCAAAATAAGGTTAATTACTAATTTATTTAGTGTCTTTGCGTTAAAATATTTTTTATTTAGCATAGAATTGCAAGCAGCCCGACTTTAACGGAAACTATTGAATTTTTTTTACTCGCCAACTTCCTGCGTTCTCCTTTGGTTCATTGCCAGCAAAGCATCTTCCGGCGAAGAGAGATATAATCGGTACATATCTTCGGTCTGTCCGACACGGATTTCATAGTTGTCTTGCTCCAGTCCGGCAATAAACTGCTCTGCAACGAAAGAAGCGGGAACGCCGTTTTTTCCTCCGATTGGTGCAGAGAATTCGGTATCCACCAAAGGCGGCATCAGTTCAAAAACTTTAACGTTGGAAGTGTTTTTCAAAGCCAAACGCAAGTATCTGGTGTAAGAATGCAGGGCAGCTTTGCTTGCAGAATAGGTTGCCAAAGCGCCCGGAACGAAAGCTACTACGGAAGACACGCTAACTATGGTTGGATTGTCGTTGGTTTTCAGGACAGGAAGCAGTTTTTCGTTTAGTCGGATAATTGAGAGATAATTGGTGAGCATTTCGTCTTCTGCTTTTTCAAAAGCGTTGACATTTTCTTCGGTGATGTCATAAACCAATGCACGTCCGGCGTTGTTGATGACCATATTCAAATCCGGAAATTCGATCCTGACTTGGTTAACGAGATTTTCTACATCTTCTGCATTGCTGACATCTGAAACGATGGTGCTGACGTTTTTCAATTGTGAAGTAGCTTGTTTTAAGCGTTCTTCATTTCTACCGGTAATAATGACTTTATTTCCTTTTTCAGATAATAATTTTGCGATTTCTAATCCGATTCCGGCTGAACCGCCGGAAATTAAAACTGTGTTGTTGGTTGTGTTCATAATGATGATTTTTTTTGATTAATTTTTGCAGATTTGGTGATATTAATTTAGCCGTGTGCTTCTTCAGATACTTCTTTCCATTCTTCAAAACCCGCTAACCGTTCTTCATAAGCGCTTTTAACAGATGGATAAGCAATTTTTCCCAATAACAATCGGAGTGGGGGATTTTCTGAATCGACTAATTTGAGAATTGCGCCAGTCGTGGCTTCGGGATTTCCAAAAATATCGGGCGTTGCCATTTTTTGAAACGCTTCTTTCACAGGATTGTAAGCCTCAATTGACTTTGTTTGAAAAGCGGAAGCTCCAGCCCAGTCTGTAGCAAAACCATTAGGTTCTACAAGCGAAACATTGATACCAAAGTCTTTTACTTCCGTTGCAAGGGTTTCACTGAATCCTTCTACAGCAAATTTGGAAGCGTTGTATAATCCTAAAACCGGCAAAGTCACTAAGCCTAAATAACTAGACACTTGTATAATATGACCGCTTTTCTGTTCTCTCATAATTGGAAGAACAGCCTGTGTCATCCACAAAGTTCCAAAGAAGTTGGTTTTCATTTGGGCTCTCGCTTCTTCTTCGGAAGTTTCTTCAACTGCTCCAAATAATCCGTAACCCGCATTATTAATCAGTACATCGATTGCTCCGAAATGGTCATAGGCTTTTTTTACAGAATCAAAACAAGCTTCACGATTGTTGACATCCAGCTGGACCGGAAAAACTGAATTCCCATACTTTTCCACCAAATCGTCTAATGTTTCGGTGTTTCTTGCAGTAGCAATGACTTTATCGCCACGTTTCAAAAAGGCTTCTGCCCATAATCTTCCAAAACCTCTGGAAGCGCCTGTAATTAAAATTGTTTTTGACATATTTTTAAATATTTGTTAATTGTTATACCATTGTGGTATTTTCTATTGATAATGATTGTCTAATGGTCAGATGCAACAATGATTATCGTTTTGTTTTTCCTTTTCCGAATGAAGAAAAAAAGCAGCGGCAAAACCGAAACAAAGCCAATTCCTATGAAAAGATATGCGTCCAGATAACTGGTAAAAAGTGATTGTTTCACAATAGTTTTTTCCATTACTGCCAAAGCTCTTTGTGAAGAATCAGATACTGAAAAACCTTTGCTCAGAAACAAAGAGGTGTATTTTTGCAATCGTTCCATTGCTGTAGGATTGTCGGGTGTAATATGAGAAACCAAAATCATTCTGTGTTCTGCAGTTCTTCTGGTAACATAAGTGTTGATAATAGAAATTCCGAAAGAACCTCCAAGTTGTCTCATCATATTGTTAATCGCTGTTCCCTGTGGCATATCTTGCGAAGACAAAGAAGAAATCGCCAATGTAGAAAGCGGAACGGTGAGGAGTGCCATTCCAATTGCCCGGAAAATCAAATTGCCGGAAATCGTCAAAAACGAAACTTCTAACGTTACCTGAGACATCGCAAAATTAAAATAGATAAAACTGCAAAATCCAAGTAAAACAATGAGTGCAGGAGAAACGCCTTTTTGTAATAATTTTCCTGTGATTATCAGTGCAAAAACTGCAACAATAGAACCTGGCAAAAGTAGTAACCCAGCTTGTGCAGGAGAAAATCCCAAAAGCCGCTGAGACAATACCGGTGTCAGATAAATCGAAGTGAACATTCCAACTCCTGTGATGAAGGTCAATATTGCAGAGATGCTGAGCGAAGGATTTTTCATTATCGATAGTTTCACAACGGGATGTGGTGTAATAAGTTCTCGCCAAACGAAAAGGAATAACGCCACAACTGCCGAAATTGTAAGGAAAACAATGTAATTTGTAGCAAACCAATCTTCTGTCTCTCCTCTTTCCAAAACAGTTTGCAGAGAACCAATTCCGATAATCAAAAGAAAAATACCGAGATAATCAATCTGTTTAACTTTTTGCCTAACCGGAGATTCCGGAAGCAGTCGCAAACACAGAAGCGTTGTGATAATCCCAATCGGAATATTAATATAAAAAATCCAGGGCCAGGAATAATTATCAGTAATAAAGCCACCCAATGTCGGGCCAATTGTCGGACCAATGAAAACGCCAATTCCGAAAAGAGCGCTCGCCACATTTTGTTTTTCTTTCGGAAAACATTCATAAACTACCATTGCAGAAACCGAAAGCAAAGCTCCGCCACCAATTCCCTGGAAAAATCGAAACGCCACCAATTCCCAAATATTCGATGAATTTCCACACATGAACGAACAAAACGTAAATAAAATTATCGAACCGATGTAATAATTCCTCCTTCCCAGATTATTTACCAAAAAACTAGTCATTGGAATAACAATCACATTTGCAATTCCATAAGCGGTTACAACCCAAGAAGTGTCTTCGATAGTTGCACCGAGATTCCCGCTCATATAATTCAGTGCAACATTCACGATGGAGATATCAATCAGCTCCATAATGGCTACAGAAATAACGACGATAATGAGAAAAATTCGGGTCATACTTACGAGTAGTTTTTAATTTTAATAATTATACCAATCGGTATATTTTAATGTAAAAAAAATTTATTTGATAAGTTCATTATCTATTATGGTTTCGATTCTTTCTAATGCGCTGAAAAGATGAGACTTATTGTTCATCGTTTTTGAAAGCAGAATTCCGCCTTCTATCAATGCGATGAACTGGTAAGCATATTGTGATGAATCAACAGATTCTACAATTTCGTTTTGAGTTTTTCCCTTTTCTAAAATTTTACTGAATTGATTTGCCCAGTTTTCAAAATTTCTAGAGACTTCAGTTTTAAGAAAGGGCATTGTGTCGTCGGCTTCAACAGCTGTGTTCAGATGAGGGCAGCCGCCACGAGAGAAATTGATTTCCCAGGTTTTTCTGTAAAAATCAATAATTGTAAAAAGCTTTTCACGAGTTGACATTTCGCTTGTCAATTGACCGATAAAACTGTTTTGGAGTCTTTTGGAATTGTAGAGATAAACTTCTTTGGCAACTTCATCTTTGTTTTCAAAATTTCCGTAGATGCTTCCTTTTGTTAATCCGGTTGCAGAAGTAATGTCAGACAAAGACGTCCCGGCGTAACCTTTCTTATTGAAAAGTTCTGCGGTTTGTTCGATGATGAACTGTCTTGTTTTTTCTGCTTTTGACATTTTGTTTTCTGAATTGACTTTGCAAAGATAAACAAATTATATACCAATTGGTATATTTTTTAAATTATTTAAAAATAAAAACCCGGAAGCTAAAACTCCCGGGTTAAATTTGAAATTGAAGAAATTACTTTTTGATGATTTTATGTGAACTGCTGTTTTGCCCAGATAAAACTCTGACAATGTAATTCCCTTTTGGTAAAGAAGAAACATTAAGTTGCAGTTTTTTCGAATTGGCAGAATTGCTCAACAACAATTTCCCGGCATAATCATAAATCTGAACCGAAGAAATCTGAGAGTCTCCAGAAATATTGATGATATCAGCCACTGGATTAGGATAAACTGAAAATTGATTTTTACTGAAATCCGTTACAGCCATTGCTTCATCAGCAGCTACGGTCCACAGTTCATAACCGCTATCGTTATATTTTGCAGTAAAATATAATTTGTCCCCCATCGCCGTAAAGTAAGGTGTGTAACCTAATGCATCCTGTGACGGATTCTGTGGGTCAGTTGTTATCTTTTGGGTTCCTGCAAGTGTTCCGTCGGATTTCCATAGTTGATAGAATTCGTCATTGTTGACAGCCCGGAAATATAGTTTATTTCCCATCACCTGGAAAAGCATTGGAGAAATAGTAATGCCCATAGAATCACCGGGGCCTGGGAAGACATCCATAAATAATTGAGTTCCTTCCGCTGTCCCGTCAGTCACCCAGATTTCGCCTCCGTGCTCTGCATCTCTTAATGTCAGAAACAGCTTATTATTATAAATGATATATTTAAACTGCGGAATTACACCATTTTCAATCCCTTCGTAGACATCTTTCAGTATTTTAGTTCCAGTTTCAGTACCGTCTGTTGTCCATATTTCTCTACCGGTTTCGCTGCTATATGCTGTGAAAAATAATTTTCCGTTGAAATCAATAAAATCAGCTGGTAAAGAGTTGCCGTTTCCATCTGTATTAATATTTTTAACCATATAGGTTCCTGCGCTGGTTCCGTCTGTTGCCCATAGTTCGATGCCGTTTGTTCCATCATCTGCATTGAAGTAGATTTTATTGCCAAACGCTTTCAGGTTGGAAGGGTTGGAACTTTCTGCGTGAATATCTTTTACCATTTGCGTTCCGGCCGCAGTACCATCTGTTACCCAAAGTTCGAAGCCGTGTTGTCCATTGTCAAAATCGAATCCGTCAAGGGCATTGAAATAAAGCTTATTATTCAGAACAGTGAAATAAGAAGGATTAGAACCAAATTCTCCTTCTCGAAGGTCTGTAACCATTACCGTTCCTTCTGCAGTACCATCTGTTTTCCAAAGTTCGGCTCCGTGGACACCATCTTCTGACCTAAAGTATAAAGCATTGTTGAATTCCACGAACTCAAAAGCGTAAGAACCGCCACTTCCGGGATACATATCTTTTACAAGAACTGTTCCTGCCTCTGTTCCGTCAGATGTCCAGAGTTCATTTCCGTTCGTTTCATCTGTGGCAGTAAAAATTAATTTACCGTTAAGAATTTTTAGATTGCTTACATCAGAACCATTACTTCCGGGATTGATATCTTTTACAAGCTTTGTCTCTTCACCGTCTGTGACCCAAAGTTCTTTTCCGTGTTCGCCATCATCTGCGACAAAATAAATTTTTGAATCTACTTTGATGAGATTTTCCGGGAGAGAATCACCAGTAGGATTGATGTCTTTGACCATTTTAAAGACTGGCGTCTGCTGAGCATTGATTTTCAAAAATGAAACCAAGAATGCCGCAAGGATAAATTTACTCTTCATATAAAAAATTTCTTTTGAGTAAAATTAGAGTCTTAATTACGAAATGAATCAAGATAGACTATTAGTTACCCGAAAATTTCAAGAAAACGAAAATTTTAAAATTTTAAATGATTGAATATCAGATTATTGATTTTGGATTAATTTTAAATTAAGAAATCCTGTTATTAATGTTGTTATTGATTTTTTTCGATTTTTTGACTAATAAATAAGATAAAATTAAACCTGATAAAACTAAAATACCAAGAAGAACATAAATGATAATCACATATTTTTTTTGTTCTGACTCGAAAGTTTTCTGCTTGAATTCATTTCTTTTTTGAATCAGTTCATTCATAGATTTTACATCTTCCAATGCAAATTTGGATTGGGTAGAATCGAATAATTTTTGGTATTTCTGATGATTTTCAAAGTCATTCAGCTCGATGAAATTTTCTGCCAAGAGTTTGTAAATCCTGCTTTCCATTTCGATTTGCTGGGCTTCTTTCGAAAGAGGAAGTGCGGATAGCAACATTTCATTAGAACTATCAAAATCCTTTCTGTAATTTTTGATTTCGGACAATCCAATCAGTGCATTACACTCCAGAGATTTTGCACCATTTTTTCTGGCATCGGCCAATCCATTTTCAAAACTGACCTGCGCAGAGTCTTTATTGATATTGAGGTAGCAATAAGCTTTCTGGTTGTAAGCCTGTCCGAGATTGGCTTTTGCAAATCCATTGTCTTTATCTTTTTTGAACTCGTTAATCGCTTTGTCAAAATGCTTAATCGCATAACCGCAATCCAGACTTCTTTTGTACAGAAACCCTTTCAGGAGATTGATATTTCCAATCAGATATTTTTTAGATTTAGGCAGAGAAATGGTTTGCGACAATTTATCCGCTTTGTCGAGATAATGCCAGGCTTCATCGCGCATTTCTATCCGAATGTATTGATTTCCAATGAGTCCCAAAGTCCTGATTTGGTTGGCAATATCTTTGGTTTGTTCAGATAATTCGTTGGCTTTCAAAGCAAATTCAATGGATTTTTGATAATCATTCAAACCCGAATAACCGTTGGAAATCAAGATATAAGACGAGATTTTGTAAGAAGATTCAATGTTTTTTTTCTTCAAAATGTCCTTTCCAATCTCAATAGTCTTCTGTGGATTTTTGAAGATAAAAGAATTGGCAGTGCCAATCAGACTATCAATTTCTTTATTGCCTTCCTGAGCACAAACCAAACTTGTTGAAACGGATAAAATCATCACCAAAAAAATTCTCAATGCTATCATCTTATTCATTTTTAATGGTTTTTATAAATGACGCAGGCGAGTGTCCTGTAACCTGCTTGAATACTGTGGAAAACAAACTATGTGAAGAAAACCCGGCTTCTTCTGCCAAATGACTGACCTTGTATTTCAAGTAAACTGGATTATTTTTTAGTTGATTGATGATGTGATTGATTCTCAGTTCGTTGATATATGTGTGAAAGTTTTTATTCTTATAAGTATTGATGATTTCGGATAGATATTTGGTATTTGTATTTAGATTTTCAGCCAAAAGATTGAGCGAAATTGCTGGGTCAAGATAGTCATTGTTTGACTCGAATTTTTCCAGTTTTTCCAGCAAAAAACTAATGGTTTTATCAGGAATTACAATTTTTCCGGCACTTTCCTGCGCTTTGTTTTCCGCAATGAATTTTTCTCTTTCTTCCGCTTCTTTTATTGCTTTTTCGTACTCGTTTTGTTTTTGATTTAATCTTCGATTAATGAAATAACCAATAATCAATACAAGTAAAATGGCAATCGAAATAAAATAAATAATTCTTTTCTGTTGTTCAGATTTGGATTCTAAAATTTCATCCTGTTTCTGACTGATTTTGGTAAGAAAAAAAATTCTGGCATTTTCTTTTACAGACTTCAAAGAATCCTGCAAAGCGGTTTGAAGTTGATAGAATTCCCGATATTTTTCCTGGTCTTTGGATTCGTAATTGTTGATTGCCAATTGATAAATCTCCTCTCGCAACCAAACATCCTGAACTTTTTTATTAATTGGCTCCAAAGATTCGAGATAGTCAACATTCTTATCGGATTCTTTTCCTGAAGATGGAATTTTAGCCTTTGCATAAAAATAATAAGGTGTGTCATTCTGAATTTTATGTGAGAAATATTGTGCTGAATCCAACTTTCCAAGATTAGAGTAGGAAAGCGCGTAATAGAAATTGCTAAGTTCCGGAAAAGATTTATTTTTTTGCTTTTCGAATAACTTTAAATTCTTAATAGTCTGATTCCAATTAGAATTTGAATAAGATTTTATGGCTTTTTCGTAATAATTCTGAGTGATTTCCTTTTCATCTTTGATAAGATATAATTGAGAAAATTCAATTCCCAATTCATCACAAAGTCTTGCTAAAAGAAAATTGATTTGAGATTCATTTTCCGGACGACTGGATTTTTTTGAAAGTTCCAGGCATTGAAACAATTTTTCAGCCGCTGTATTATAATCGCCTCTTAACAAATTACTTTCAGTTAGCAAAAGCAGCGCTTTAATTTTGTCATTATTATCCGAACTATTTTTGAAAAGAAATCCTGAAATAACAGCAGATTCCGAAGGTTTTTTATAAAGTAAATTTTTAGATTCGAGGAACAAAGTTTCTGCATCTCGACTATTTTGTGCTTTGATGATTGTACCGAATACGAGAAAAAATGCTAAAATTAATTTCAAAATGAAATAGGCCTGATTGCTTATAAACCAGTAAATTTATGTAAATATTTTTTCAAAAAAATACCTTTTATATTCTGAATATTGAATATGTCACAAAAAAATGCTCCCAGAAAAATTTCTGAGAGCATCGCGTATAGAGAGAATAATGAATGTTTATTTCCAACCGCCACCTAAGCTTTTGTAGATGTTGACAACTGTGCTTAGCTGCCTTTCTTTAGCTTCGATGAGTTCCATTTTGGCGTCCAAGGCATCACGCTGATTCATCAGGACTTCCAGATAATCCGCTCTCATATTTCTGAATAATTGATTGGCAATATCGATTCCTTGGTCAAGCGCCTGAACTTCCTGAGATTTCATTTCGTAATATTTATCGAGGTTTTTAATAGCTGACATTTGATTGGTAATATCAAGATAAGCACTTAGAATTGTTTTGTCATACTCATACAAAGCCTGGATTTGTCTTGCATCAGCTGATTTGAACTGCGCTTGAATAGCACTTTTGTTAATAAGCGGACCAGCCAATTCTCCAACCAGACTGTAAGCAATCGATTCCGGCATTTTCACAAGATAATTGGGCTTAAAAGCTTCTAAACCTAGCGCTGCATTAATTTCCAGACTTGGATAGAATTCTTTTCTTGCCGCTTCTACATCCAGTTTTGCAGATTGCAATTCCAATTCAGCCTGTTTGATGTCGGGACGATTTGCCAATAACTGAGACGGAATCCCTGTGTAAACCGTCTGCGGAACAATCGTCATAAAGCTTTCTTTGGTTCTCACAATCGGTTGCGGATAACGACCTAATAAAGCATTGATTTGATTTTCCTTTTCCGTGATTTGTTGTTTAAGGTCATATTCAGTTGCATTGGACTTTGCCAACTCAGCCTCGAATTTTTTCACAGCCAACTCCGTTGCAGCCATTGCCTGCTTTTGGATTTTTGCTACTTCAAGAGCTTTTTTCTGCAAATCCATATACTGATGGATGATATCCAATTGATTGTCCAGCGACAATAATTCGTAATAATTATCAGCTACTTCTGCAATCAAACTTGAAAGAACAAAATTCTTTCCTTCAACTGTAGACAGATAATGTGCAACAGCAGCTTGTTTTTCGGTTCTCAATTTATGCCAGATATCAACTTCCCAGTTGGCAACTAAACCGCCTTCAAAATTTCCTAAATTCTCAGGAACTTCTTTTCCATCGGTTATATCAGTTGAAGCATCACCAGCTCCTGTGCTTGTGTAGCGGCCAACTTTTTCTATTCCGGCTCCTAATCTTGCTGCAACCGTTGGACTTAGCTTTCCGTTCTTGTACATCACATCGCTTTTCGCAATTTCGATTTGCTGAAGCGTAATCATTAATTCCTGATTATTTTTCAAAGCTTCATCAATCAGATTCACAAGATTCGGGTCTGTGAAAAACTCTTTCCAAGGCGTGATTCCGGAATTATTTTCCGAAGCAGTCTGATTCTCAAAATTCTGAGGAATGGTTTCTTTTACTCTATCCTGAATTTTGGTCGCCATTGGTGCTTTACATCCAATCAATGCTAATGAAATGAATGCTCCAGCTATTATATTTTTATTTATCTTCAAATTTTCCATCGTGTTGGTAAGGTTCAGTGTTTTCTGTTAAAGGATTTTCTTCTTCATAGTAAGTCAGTTTTGACTTAGCAGCAATGTTGGCAAAAATGTAATACAATCCAGGAATTATCATCAATCCGAAAATAGTTCCGATGAGCATTCCTCCTGCAGCCGCAGTTCCGATGGTTCTGTTACCAACGGCTCCAGGTCCGGTTGCTAAAGCTAATGGAATCAATCCAGCAATAAATGCGAATGATGTCATCAAAATTGGACGGAATCTCAACGATGCACCTTGTAATGCGGCTTCTTTTGTTGATAATCCTTCTTCTGCTTTTTTCTGGACAGCAAATTCGACAATCAGCACGGCGTTCTTCCCGAGTAATCCGATAAGCATTACCATTGCAACCTGTGCATAAATGTTATTTTCCAAACCTAAAAGTGATAAGCATAGAAACGCTCCGAAAATCCCTGTCGGTAAAGACAAAATAATTGGTAATGGAAGTATGAAACTTTCATACTGAGCAGAAAGAATCAAATACACGAATCCAAGACAAACCAAGAAAATATAAATAGCTTCGTTACCTCTGGAAACTTCGTCTTTAGAAATCCCAGCCCAGTCGATTCCGAAACCTCTAGGCAAAGTTTTATCAGCAACTTCCTGAATGGCTTTAATTGCGTCTCCTGAACTATATCCGGGAGCTGGCGTTCCACTAACTTCGGAAGAGTTATACATATTATGTCTCGTGATTTCTGACAATCCATACACTTTTTCAAGATGCATAAAATCTGAATAAGGAACCATTTGGTCTTTATCATTTTTGACATATAATTTTAATAAATCACTTGGCAACGCACGATATTGCGGACCGGCCTGAACAATCACTTTATAAGGTCTGTCGAATCGGATGAAACTTGTTTCGTAATTGGAACCAATCAATGTTGAAAGATTATCCATTGCTTTTTCGATTGTTACACCTTTTTGTTCTGCTAAATCATTATCAACTTTCAACATATATTGAGGGAAACTTGCAGAATAGAATGTGAAAGCAGAACCCAATTCCGGACGTTTTTTCAGTTCTTTTACAAAATCATTGCTGACTTGTTCCATTTTGTGATAATCACCACTTCCGGCTTTATCCAAAAGTCTTAATTCAAAACCTCCTGCCGCACCATAACCGGGAATTGATGGTGGTTGGAAGAATTCGATATTTGCACCAGGAATTTCTTTGGCTTTTTGTTCCAATTGCTCGATGATTTCTGTGGCCGATTCTTTTCTTTCGTCCCAATTTTTCAAGTTAATTAAACAAGTTCCGGAGTTAGAACCTGTTCCTTCTGTCAAAATCTCATAACCGGCCAAAGATGCAACGGACGAAACACCATCAATATCTTCAGAAGCTTTCTGAAGCTGTAATGCAATTTGATTTGTTCTTTCCAAAGTTGAACCCGGAGGCGTTTGAATAATCGCATAAATCATTCCTTGGTCTTCACTTGGAATGAATCCTGAAGGTAATTTGTTACTCAAGAAAAATATTCCGATACAGAAAAGAACCAACAAAGGAAGGGTTACCATTTTTCTTGTAACAACTTTAGTCAATAAGTTGTGGTATTTTCCTGCTCCAACTGTAAACAGATTATTGAACCCGTCCAAAAATCTGGTAATTGGTGTTTTCTTTTTCTCTTTTCCGTGATTGTTTCTCAAAATCAAAGCACACAATGCCGGTGTCAATGTCAATGCGACAACTCCTGATAAAATAATCGATGACACCATTGTAATCGAAAACTGGCGGTAGAAAACCCCAACCGGACCGGACATGAACGCAACCGGAATGAAAACTGATGCCATTACCAAAGTGATGGCGATAATTGCCCCGCTAATCTCGTGCATTGCTTCTTCTGTTGCCTTGAGTGGCGACAGATGTTTCTCTTCCATCTTGGCGTGGACCGCTTCTATCACAACAATTGCATCATCGACAACAATCCCGATGGCCATTACCAAAGCAAAGAGTGAAATCAAATTCAGTGTAATTCCAAAGGCTGACATCACAGCAAATGTTCCTATCAAAGAAACCGGAACGGCAATTGTCGGAATCAAGGTAGAACGCCAGTCTCCCAAGAACAGGAAAACTACTATTGCTACTAATATAAATGCTTCGAATAAAGTATGAACTACTTTTTCAATAGAGGCGTCCAGGAATCTGGAAACGTCATAACTGATTTCATAATGCATTCCCTTTGGAAATGTTTTCTGCAAATCAGACATTAATATTTTTACATTCTTGATAACATCACTTGCATTAGAACCATAAGATTGTTTTAAGGTAATCGCTGCGGACGGTTTTCCGTTCAAAGTAGAGTAGATGTCATACATGGATGAACCGAATTCGATATCAGCCACATCTTTCAGTCTTACGAATTCACCATTTGGATTGGCTTTCAGAATGATATTACCATAATCTTTCTCGTTATTGAAACGTCCCGGATATTTCAAAATGTATTCAAATGACTGGGAGCGTTTCCCGGAACTTTCACCTGTTTTTCCGGGAGAAGCTTCCAAACTTTGCTCGTTCAATGATTCCATCACTTCATCTGCGGATATTCCGTAAGCCGTCATTCTGTCGGGCTTCAGCCAGATACGCATTGCATACTCACGGGTTCCAAGGATATCGGCAAAACCAACACCGCTTACCCTTTTCAACTCAGAAATCAGGTTGATGTCTGCATAGTTGAAGAGGAATTTCTGGTCCGCTTTCGGATTATCGCTGTAAAGGTTGATATACATTAGCATATTCGGTTCTTCACGTGTAATTTTTACACCTTCACGAACTACCAAAGGCGGTAATTTATTAACAACAGATGATACTCTGTTCTGAACGTTAACAGCGGCCACATTCGGGTCTGTTCCCAAATCAAAAACTACCTGGATTGAAGCCTCACCGTCATTTCCGGCATCAGAGGTCATATATTTCATCCCGGGAACACCGTTTAGTCCACGTTCCAAAGGAATTACAACAGATTTAATCAGCAATTCGTTATTAGCTCCGGGATATTCTGCTGTGATGTTCACTTTGGGTGGAGAAATGGAAGGGAATTGCGTTATAGGAAGTTTTACCAAAGATAAGATTCCCATAAATACGATGATCAAAGAGATCACGATCGACAGAACCGGTCTGCGAATGAATTTCTTAAACATAATTGTTCGTTTTTATAAGGGAGAATTAATTGGCTTGTAATTTTAATGAGCTCAAGACTTTTTTCGGATCTTGGAATTTGGTTTCCACTTTTTGATCGTCTTTCACTTTTTGCACGCCTTCTAACAGAATTTTGTCCTCAACATTAAGGCCTTCTGAAACTACATAGATATCTGGTAATTCGTAAGAAATTTTTATGTTTTTCGATCTTGCAACGCCGTCTTTTCCAACTACAAAAACATATTTCTGATCTTGGATTTCGTAAGTTGCTTTTTGAGGAATGATCAAAGCATTTTTCAGAGGAAGCGTCATTTGGATTTTTCCTGTTTCTCCGTTTCTTAGTAACTGATTAGAATTTGGGAACTTGGCTCGGAAAGCGATATTTCCAGTTTCGTTATCGAATTCACCTTCGATGGTTTGGATAGTTCCTTTATTTGGGAAAGTTTCTCCATTGGCCATAATCAGAGAAACCTGATTGGTCCCTCTTTCAGCAGAATGAGTCTGATAATTAAGATATTCTGGCTCGGACACATTGAAATAGGCGAAGATTCCGCCATTATCGGAAAGACTTGTCAATAGGTCGCCTTCGTCCACCAAACTTCCTAATTTAAGAGGGAGTCTATTAATAATCCCTGAAAATGGAGCTTTTATCGTAGTGAATGATAAGTGCGTTTGTGCTAAATTTAATTCGGCTTTTGCTGCATCCAATTTAGCCTTCGCCATTCTTTTTTCATTGATGGAAACGACATTGTTATTTGCTAATGTGCTTGAGTTTTGTAGCTCGATCTCCGCTTGTGCAACTTCTGCTTTGGCTTTCAAAACATCAGCCTGATAAAGTTGAGGCATAATTCTGAATAAAACCTGTCCGGCTTGTACGTGCTGACCTTCATCAACATATATTTTTTCCAAGAATCCTTTTTCCTGGGCCCGAATCTCGATATTTCTTTCGGATCTGATCTGGGAAACAAATTCTTTGTTGATCACAGTGTCCATTTTTACAGGAGAAGTTACTGGATAAACAACAGTTTCTTCTTTTTCTTCTTTCTTGTCTTTGCAACTTAAAATCATCAATAATGTGCTGAAAATAAGAGCAAGTGTGACTCTCTTGTTCATAATCTTATATTTTTTTAAAGGAATTAACGAACCTTGCGGTTTCATTTTAAATAAATTTTATTTTTTTAATTGAATATTGAATGAATAATCTAATAGAAGTTAGATTTTAGAATTAAAATCGTAGCCAATAATTATTCGAAATGTTAATAGGGAATTTTCAAAAACAACATGAATTGTTACGCTTTGGATTAAGGGGAGTTTTGTTTTTGAAAAGCTGAGGTTTAAATACGAATCGTACACAACAGAATAAATCTTTTGACCGGAAAAAGAATGAGTTCCGATTTGTGAAATGTTTGTGTTCTGCGTCTGAAATACAAGTGTAAAAGATAACCAAATCCGAATGTGGTTACAATTGCAATAAAATTGTAAGCAACAGGTAATTTCAGATTAGTTTCTTCGGGAGAATCCAAAGAATCATTAACCTGCTGCAAAGATGCTTTTTCCAAAGAATGATTCAGATGGTGCTTTTTTGCAAAAGAAAAAAGATGTGAAGATATATTCTGAGTTCCAAAATCTAACTGGAAATCAAGCGTCTGCTTGTTCTCTGCTGTGAACAACAGAAAGATAAACATTAGACTATATAAAATTGCTTTTTTCATTTTGATACTGCAAATTTACATCGGATAATTGTTAAAATAATCTTAAAGCCTCATTTTTAAGGCATTTTTAAGTTCTGAGAATCAGGATTATAATTTTTAAAGTCATCTTTTTTTATTAATTTTAAACATTCAAAAAAATAATTGATGCCTCTTTATAAAGATTTTTCTGATGATATTGCTACAATTCTGATCTGGCAATATGATGAAAATGAGGAGCTTGATCCCCATATTCTTCTTGAATCGGAAAATCAGCACAAGATTTTAGGCTATCATCCTAACAAAATTGCTGAGGTTCTGATGGTAAGAAAAATGCTGAAAACCTGTCTTCCAGAGCATAAAATCCTCTATAGGGAAAATGGTGAACCTTATCTTTTTCCACAAGATTATCATATTTCTATCAGTCATTCTTATCCTTTGGCGGCTTTGGCCGTTTCTAAGAAAAAAGTTGGAATCGACCTCGAAAAGAGAAAAGAAAAAATCAGATGTATCCGACACAAATTCATTCTTCACGAAGATATTTTCATTGATAATAATGAAGAAGTTGATTTCTTAACAGCAATCTGGTGTGTGAAGGAAGCACTTTACAAGATCCATCACAGCAAACATTGGTCACTTAAAAAGCATTATGATGTTTTACCTTTTGAATTGCGGGAAGAATTTACGGTGAAGAGCAGAGTCTATGACCTTGAGAATGAAGATTTTTTTAAGGCTAAAATTTCTTTTTTTGATAATTATTGTTTAGCAATTGTAGATTGATAAATCAGATATTCTTCGATAATTTTTCTTTGATCTTTTGCAACATCATTGATTAATTCTAATAATTCTTTGATGTTTTTGATTTCTGTCAAATGACTTACAGTAAAAGGTTTTCTCTCATTAGAAATGGCTTGGGATTCTAATTCTGCCTTTCTTTTTTCCAATAAATCTGTTACGTGATCTTCCGGCTTTATATGACTTTGTACCCTGGTTTGTTCGTCCAGATCTTTTTGAAAGAGCAGGGAAGAGGTTCTCAATAATTCCGCAGAGATCTTGATTTTCCAATTTTCCAAATCGATTTCCGGAAAGTCGTGACCTGTTTTTGCATACTGTGATAATGATGCTGTGTAAGCTGTGATCAAATGAGTCGTAGTTACGAATTGATGAACGGTTTCCAATTTTCTCTGCTGGTTTTTCGGGTCAGAGATCATTCTTTGGAAGTTATCGGAAAGATTCGCAAGATTGATGATTGCGTTCTTTCTTTTCAGACGGAAATCTTCATCATTAATATCTTTTTTCAGAAAATGATCCATTACTAAACGGAAATAATCCAAGTTACTTTTAGAGGATTTTTTCATCAGATCCAGATTCTGAGTGTGCTCCCAAACTGGTAAGATGAAGTAGGCGACTAAAAATGTAATGACCCCTCCAATCAAAGTATCCAACAATCTGTCTTTGAAAATAAGATTCACATTTCCGGGTTTTAAAAAATTAAATGCCAGGAAAATGTAAATAGTCATAAACAGAACTGCCCAGAAATAATTCGATTTTAACAAGCTGAAACATATGATCATACTCACCAAAAGAATAATCAGAAGTGCAGTAGGTTCATCAATAAAATATAGAATGATATAAGCGATAATTGCACCCGCCAAAGTTCCAAAAAAACGAAGAAGATTCCGATGTTTGGTTGTAGAATAAGCCGGTTTTAGAATTGCAATGATTGTAATGAGAATCCAATAAGAATGCCCAATTCCAAGAATCTCAAACCTCGAAACAATATAACCTAACAACAACGCAATTGTAACTCTAATTGCGTGGCGAAAATGTCCTGAATTAAGAGAGAAATTGGAAAAGAAAACTTTATGATTAAGCTGTTCTTCTTTTGGTAAAAACTTAGAATAATCCAATCCTGTAGATAGACTTTTGGCTAATTTTACGTCTTGGGAATTGACTTTCAGAATAGTATTGACTTCATCTGTGATTTCAGTAATTCTCATCAAAACCTGACGTAACATCATAAAATCTTCCAAAGTTTCTGAAGAGAATCTTTGAGAACGGTGTTCAAAAAACTCGTCGTAGATTTTTTTAAGTTCTTCGTCAAAGTTGGTGATCTGTTTATATGATGAGCCACTTTGCAAAGAAATTCCCAGATTGGTGATTTCGTCCGCCATCAACATCAGGAAATAATGAATGTTTTGAACCAATTTTGTATCACCAAAAATTTGATTCATCCTTTTGTAATCATTTTCTGACGTCAACAGCTTATCATATAGATCCACAGAATTAAGGAACATCAACATCAAAATTCTACTTTGAGTTGTAGATTCGTTGACGATTTTTCTGGTTTTGAAGACAATTTCTCTTGTGTCTTCTTGATGATTTTTGATTTTAATCTGTTGCGAAATTAATTGATTTAATAATGAATCAAAATCTGGATCTTTTGTATAATATTTGGCTTTGATTCTGAGATAATCTGCTAATTCCAAATAGTTTTCTCCAACCACCTGACTTGCTAATTTGTAAGGCTGTAAGGTAGAAACGATCATAAAAATCACAAAAAACCAAAAGCATCCGAGAAAAAATATAAAAGAACTTCTGAAGATATCGTTGCCTGTAAGATGTCCGTCAATAAAAATGCTGAGGACAACTAATGCAATTGATCCGAAAGTTGCCAAACGTAGCCCGTAAACTCCAATCATTGAAAAGAAAAAACCGAATACGAGAATTTCCAGGTAAACGGCAATGGGGAATTCTTTGACCAAACTTGCAAAAAGAGCAATCAAGAAAAAAGAAAAAATAGAGAGTAATAATGTATTTCTTCTTCTAATGAAAGGTCCCGGTTGATCTGTCAATCCTACAAAACTAGTCCCGAGTGGAAAAAGGAAGTATTCTTTTAATAGTTCGAACTGAGCCAAAATGATACTTGGAATAACAATTGCCAGAGCAATCCTTGCTCCGGAGTAGATGTATTGGCTGGTTAAGAATTTTTTGAGTTCGGAACTGTAGTTCATTTTGCAAAGTTAAAAAATAAAAATGCCCCTAAACAGTAGAGGCATTTATTTTATGTTTAAGATTTTGAAATATTAATAATCTTGAGAATTATAAGTCTCACTACCAATGTTCCATGTCAATCCAAATCTCAGGGTATTATCCAAAGCCGAATTGAGTTTTGAAGTATTGATTAAGTAAGAAAGATCTAACCCAAATGAAGCATATTTGAAACCAACCCCCACGGTTGCATATTGTCTAGCTCCCTGTTCTGGTGCTTCTGTAAAATATCCGGCTCTAAGAGCAAATGTTTCATCGTAAGAATATTCTGCCGCTCCACTGAACATAATACTTTTTTTGTTGCTGAAAGATTTTCCAATACCTTCCATTACTCCAACATTAGGAACATTTCCTGTTGCATCAGGTCCGGGAACTAAGATTTTAGAGGCTTCACCACTTAAACTAAAACGGTTCATATCATCAATTAACAAATCGTAGCCTAAACCTAGTCTTGCCATCGTAGGAAGATAAGATCTAGATTCTTCATCTCCGGTATAATCTAATTTTGGACCTAAATTTTGTACTGCCCATCCTGCTTTTACACGACCTTCATATCCGCTGATACTAGAGTGTCTCGGAGATATAAAATATCCGGAAACATCTACTGCAAAAGTATTTGCAGGTTTTAGTGTACTGTTTGATCCGTAGCTTCCTCCAAGATCTGAACGGATAAACCTTCCGGTAACAGCCATAGAGTAATTATCTGTCAATTTTAATCCATAAGCAAGGTCGATAGAGAATTCATTTGGTTTAGATGTTCCTAATGATTGTACATCTGCACCAACAATTTCTGTCAGATCCACTTCACCCATATTGAAATAATATAAACTGGCACTTAATGTAGATCTTTCATCATCATCCAAAAAACTATAGAATGAACCGTATAGTAAAAAAACATCACTAGTAAGTTTACTCATATATGGTGTATAGTTAACTCCAAATCCAGAAGACACTTTTGCAAAAGGATATTTCGCAGCATTCCAAAACTGTGAAAAAACATCTGTGGATGTCACAACACCCTGATCACCCATACCTCCCGCTCTTGCATCAGGAGAAATTCTTAAAAATGGAGCACCGGTAAGTACCGGTTGAATGTTTTGGGAAAAGGCAATAGCAGAAACACTAATCCCTAATCCTAAAAATAATCTTTTTGTTAAATTCATTTTTTTTCTTTTATGGTAAAAATCTACCGATATTTTAAGTTTTTATTTTAATAATACCATTTTTTCTACTGCTGTAGCACTGCCAGAACATTTTTCCTGATTTTGGCTGCGTGCAAATATCTTAAAAATATATGTACCTTTTGCAACAGTGTCCCCAAAATCATCTTTTCCATCCCATTCTATTGCCTGCCTTGGCGTTCTGAAGCCTTGTAAGAACGGTTCTGCAGATATACTTGTAGACAAAGTTCTAACTATTTTTCCGGTAATTGTATAAATCTGGACATTAACGTCTAAGATATCATCACAATTATGCTCAAATTGAACATATGTTTTATTAGTAAAAGGATTTGGCCAATTAAGAAGCCTGTTTACTACTAGTTTTTTCTCAGATTCATCCTTTACTACAAAGTTTAACGTTGAGCTGGTTGAATTATTGTTTATATCCCAAACTTTGAATACTAATTGATGTTCGCCTGGTGTTAAACTTTTCAGTGGGAAAGTTACAGATCCTTTTTGGTAATCTGCTAAATCACCATGATTACAACCATTTCCATCTCCGGAAGTATAATAATCGTTTATAGACGTTGTGTTAACAACATCTCCATCCAAAACAAATGTGATATCATGTCCAATACCTGCTCCGGTAGAGTTAATACCCATATTGTCTTTCACACATGCAAGTAACATTGGATTTTGATCCGTAATTCCACCGTTTGCAAAATTGGTATTGTTCATATATAGATTGACACCCGGAGGTTCAGAATCATTGATTCCATCAGGGTTAATATCTCCAACAGATTGTATTTGATTTGTAAAAACATCAAAGCTTTTGTTGTCTGCATAAGCCAAAATTCTACCATTTCCCACTTCGTAATTGATATCTTTTGGTACGTAAAACTCAACCGTGTAATTTCCATTTACTACAGTTCCCGAAGCTTTTACAATAGCACTTGGTTCTTCTTCAAACGTAAGTTTGGGGTTCATGTCCGGAACATTGTCATTATTTAATGTTGTCTTTTTTATTTTTTTATCAAAAATATTAATTGCAACACGACCATTGAAGGTATTATCTAGAGTAGTCCCATCTGCTTTTACCACATGGCCCGTGACTTTAACAAAATCTAATGCTCTTATTTTTCCGGGAACAGGCGTTTCTATATTATCAATTTTCAATAATCTTTTTGGACGACTTATTTTCATTGCAGGATCCCCAAGGAAATTAACTCTAAGATGGTCAGGTACAAGTGCATTGTTTCCTAAGTTATAAGCTGGGGCATATTGTTTTTTTGCATTTAGATATGCATTTCCTAATGTAGTAAAATCGTCATTTACAAGATTGAATATATTATTTGTAAATAAAGGAGTAAATTTTCTACCGTAATCTACAGAAATAGCTCGGCTGGAAGTTATCATTGTTGCGGCTCCACCGGTTGTTAATTTAATAAGCTGTTCTCCTACAGAGTTGGTACTTGGGTCATCCCAAAGTGTAAATTCACAGGTAATTGTTGATACTAATGGGAATCTGCTGTAAACAGATGTAAAATTATTAAAACCTTGAACTTCGGTAGATGTTAAAACTCTTTCCTGCGCCCAACCATTTATACCACCATGTCCAAAATAGAATAAATATAAACTATTTCCAACGTCATTCGTAATAGCTTGGTTTATCTGAGGATATCTTTGTCCACCTGCACTGGTTATCGCCGGGAAAGCATCCAGGTATAACTTTCTTATATTATATTCGGGTTTGTTGGTGCTGTTGAAATTTTGATTAATTGCATAGTCAACAAGATAATGAAACGGATTGGCGATATTATTGGGTCCGCTACCATCAGCGTCATCATCTGCAACAAAATCAAGTTTCATTCTCCATTCTCCAAATGGACTCGATTGACCGGGTAAAGCATTGTAATAGGCAAGGGTTTTATCAATCATGATTTTAGCCTCCTGCACATTATCTGCGGGAAGTCTTCCTATAGGCAAATCAGGAAGCATTCTGGAAAGATCTGTTGCGTTTTGCTGGGATGTCATTACAAAGTAATCATCCGTAACATAAGAAGACTTTACATCTCCACTGAATTCGCTTTGGTAACTAGGGATGACATCTGTGTTATTAGCAACACGATTTTTATAATCATAAGATGTATCACCTAAAAGGAACACATATTTTAACGAGCCTGCAGGTGTATTTAATTTTGTGATGAAATCTCTGATAGCGGTAATATCTTTTCCTCCACTGCTATATTCATTATAAATTTTGTTTACATCAATAACCTGAACATTATAACCATTTGTTGATTGATGATAAGAAGCAAGTCTTTGTGCTTGAGGGATATAGGCTGGTTGGGTAATGATAAGGTAATCAACATTTGACAGAGACTGTAAATCTTGGCTATCAATTCTTCCCACAAAACTCGGTGCATAAGCAGCTGCGTTTTTGAAAGCTGTAAACTCGTTATTGAAAATTTGACTATTTGCCATGTATCCAAAATTAAATGTCGAATTCTGAGAATTTTTATTGGTTACCTTTTTGACATTGGTCACATCAGATACATCCCAAACTTGTTCTATTTCTGATGCATTGCTAATAGAAAATCCATACAATGATCCAATTCCTTCGTAGATACTGAAATCACGAAAATTCATCTGGGAACCATTGAAGCTTAGATTTTCCTTATATTGAACCTCTGCATAATCAAAATAAAATGAAGCGTTTGGATTACCTGCTATATTAGGTGTATAAGTGAACTTTATGCTTGTGCCTGTTTGATCTACCAATGACGATTCATATCTCAATTGTACAAAGTTGTCTGATGCATTTGGTAATGTATTATCATATTTTGAACCATTGACATCAATCGTTAAATTGCCTAATTGAGCATTGAATCCGATTACCTGTGTTCTGAAACGAATGACATCCGAAGCTTGCATAGGACTTCTGGTGTTGAATGTAATCTCTCTGGAGTTTCCAATGACATCGCCTGTCCATATTCTTCCCAATTTAACCAGATTAAATTTTTCCTCATTAATGTATTGATAATCATCATAACGTGTAATTAATTCGGAAGGTAATGGATCGTTGGCTATTTGAATCCTTTTCCCCGGACCTATATCAAAGTTGATGAAATAATAAGCATAATCGTCATAGATATTGACAAAATTATTAGAATTATCATTTCTGTATTCTACTCTTTTATTTCCATTCCCATTATTTGGATTAAACAAGTTGTAACCATTGGGCCCCTGCGCATAAAACAAAGCATAGTCATTATCATTCCAAACACCATCATCTTCACCTGCTACTTGAATAGCATCTTCTTGCAGAGCATCATAACGACCGTCTCTGTTAAATTCCGGAAGCATAAGGCCACCATTTCCATAAATTCTGAAGTTTTTAGGATTAATATTAGCAGGATTGATTCCGTTTTGCTGTAAAAATTGTCTTGTAATTTTGAATACTCCGGATTTATCAACCTTAATCTTGTAAAAAGTTCCTGATTTCAGAGGATTTTCGGATGTACCATATTTGTTTACACCTTTGTATAAAGTAGAGATTTTTTTATCGGTTTGGCTTACATTGAATGAAATAAGCTTATAAATTTTATTTTTTTCAGCTTTGACTGCCTCAATAACGATTCCTCCTTGCTGGACATTTTCATTATTTAAGAAATAATTAATATTGATTTTTGGAGACTCGGATAAAGAATTTATTTTAAGATCATATATGTCCTTATTCGGTATTTCTTGCCATTGGAGTTGATCTATTTTTAGGACATTATCAGTTTTAATACTGATGCTTGCAAATATAGAATTGACATCTACCTGATAGCTGTAATTACTGAAATATGGATAAATACGCTTCTCAGTGCCATAATTCATCTCTTTTGTTCCTTCCCAGTTAAGAGTGATTTTTTGAGCAAGTATTGATACCGAAAGAAAACAAAAAGTAATAATATAGAATTTGAATTTCATCAATGTTAATTTTATTTTAAGTTACAAAATAAACGATTTTTTTAAAAAAATGGTATATAATAAAAATAATTTAATTGCGTTTTTACAAAAAAAGCATTTCAATATTTGATTAATTAAAGAATTTATTTTTTCTTTGTACTCTGAAAATTTCTATATAAATTATGAAAAAAATTAGGTTGTTTTCTATAATTACTTTTAGTGCAACATTACTTCTTGTAAGTTGTGGGGGAGGTAGCTCGAAAAAAGGTGGGGGCACAAAAGGTTTTGTGAGCAAGACTGGATGGAAACCGAACGAAAAAGACGGGTGGTTCTTTTCCGGTAAGCAACAAAAACCGAAAGGTTGGCCAGGGATGGTTTACGTAGAAGGAGGTACTTTTACTATGGGATTGGTAGAAGATAACGTAATGCACGATTGGAACAATACTCCCAGAAGAATGCAGGTTAGCTCATTCTTTATCGGTGATACAGAAATCACAAACTCTGAATATAGAGAATATACGACTTGGTTAAAGTTTGTTTTCCCGTCATCGGATCCAAGTTTTAAGCATATCTATACTGGTGCTTTACCAGATACTTTAGTTTGGAATAACAAGCTATCAAGAAATGATTATGCTGAGACCTATTTCAGATCTCCTGAATATGATTACTATCCAGTAGTTGGTGTTTCTTGGTTGCAAGCTACCAAATATTGTGATTGGTTGACCGATAGAGCCAATGAAAAAGCATTGATGAGACAGGGTGTAATCGCAAAAGACGTTTACACTGCTGATAAGGCATCTACAGCTGGAGCAACTTTCAATATGGATAAGTTCAAATCTAATGATGCGGAGATGGATTCTTATATTGATAAGAAGAAGCTTCAGCAAAGAAGTGGAATTAAAACTACTAATGAAAAGATTGCTGCTGCTAACAGAAATGCTGCTTCTGGTGTAGTTGAAAAATTCAGACTTCCAACAGAAGTTGAATGGGAGTTTGCTGCTCTTGGACTTCAAAAAGATAGAGAATACAACAATTATCTGGGAAAAAATACCGAAATCACCAAATTGAAAGGTACAAAAGGAAGAAACAGAGGTATGTATCTTGAAAATTTCAAAATGGGACGAGGTGATTACTCCGGTGTTGCTGGATGGAAAAATGATGGTTCACCAACTACTGCGGACGTAAAACAATATCCTTCTAATGATCTTGGAATCTACGGTATGTATGGTAACGTTGCAGAATGGGTTGCTGATATATACAGACCTATGATTGATGAAGAGTTCAGTGATTTTAATTATTATAGAGGTAATGTTGTTGTTCAGGCGGTTAAAAATGCTGATGGATCATACAAAAAAGTAGGAAACACAGAGATTAAGTACGATACACTTGCAGATGGACGTTTAGTTTACAAGGGATTACCTGGTGAATTTGAAAGAAAAACTGTTGAAGATAATAGAAATTATAGAGATGGTGATTATCAGTCTTCACTAGATGCTGGTGGAACGCCTCCGAGTGATAGTACAGAATTTAATATGTATAACTCTGTAAAACCAACATTCATTGTAGATAAAAATGGAAATGTTGTTTTACAAAAAAGCAAGAATAAAGCTACTTCTCAAATCAACGATTACAGTAGAGTAGTAAAAGGAGGCTCTTGGTTAGATTCTGCTTATTGGTTGGATCCGGGACAAAGAAGATTTAAAAATCAAACAAAAGGTTACGGCTGGGTTGGTTTCCGTGTTGCACAAGATGCGAAGAACAACAAAGCGGGAAGAACAAAAAGATAATATTATAATATTGTATAATAAGAACAGCAGATTTTTCTGCTGTTTTTTGTTTTTATTTTTTATATAGATGCATTTTAATATTTTTGATTTATGAATGTTAATGAGTTTTATTCCATCTTTTTGCAGAGCAAGAATGTGGTTATTGATAGCAGAAAAATAGAAAATGGCAGTCTGTTCTTCGCTTTTTCCGGAGAGAATTACAATGCAGCTGAGAAAGCAGAAGAAGCTATTGAGAAGGGAGCCTTAGCTGTTATCGTGGAAGAAGAAAAGTATGCAAACCAAGAAAAGAACATCTTTTTTGTTCCTTCAACTTTAGAATTTTTACAAAACTTAGCAATTTTCCACAGAAGTCAACTGGATATCCCCTTCATTGGACTGACAGGAAGTAATGGAAAAACAACGACAAAAGAATTAATCAGTAATGTTCTTGCAGAAAAATTCAGAGTTCAATATACGTTTGGAAATCTTAATAATCATATTGGTGTTCCTTTGACTTTGCTTTCTGTTCGCAAGGAGCACGAGATGGCAGTCATAGAAATGGGTGCTAATCATCAGAAAGAAATCGAATTTTTATCGGATATTGCAAAACCCAATATCGGTTATATCACAAATTTTGGAAAAGCACATCTAGAAGGATTCGGAGGTTTTGAAGGTGTGATAAAAGGTAAGTCCGAATTATATGATTATCTGAAAACAAATAATCAAACCATTTTGGTAAATCAAAACGATAAAATACAAAATGAAAAAACAAAGGACTATTCATCAAAAATAACTTTTGGAACTCAGGATTCGGATTATTATTTTATGCCGGTTTATAAAGAGCATTTCGTTGGTGTTAATTATAATGGAACGGATGTTTTTTCCAATCTTACAGGGAATTATAATTATGATAATATTTCGGCAGCAGTTGCTTTAGGATTACATTTTGGACTTAATATTACAGAAATCAAAAATGCTATTGAAAATTATTTCCCATCCAATATGCGTTCTCAGATTCAGAAAAAGGGAGATAAAACTTTGGTTTTGGATACTTACAATGCGAACCCAAGTAGTATGCAGGTTTCGTTGGAAAACTTTAAAACTTTTGAGGGAAGCAAGCTGATTATTATCGGAGATATGTTGGAATTGGGAGAAGAAAGTCTGAAAGAACATCAGAATATTCTGGATTTTGCTAATTCTTGCGGTTTTGATGAAATTATAACTGTCGGTCCAAATTTCAAAAAAGTTAATCCTGATAATGCTTATGAAAATACGTCAGAATTAATTGAAGTTTTGAAATTAAAATCAATAGATGAAAAAAATATTCTGTTGAAAGCCTCACGTGGAATTGCTCTTGAGAAAATTATCGATTATATATAAAACAAAATCCTCAAATTACTGAGGATTTTTATTTTTAAAGTCATTCAGAATGAGTTTGATATTTTGAAATGTTGAAGGTAGAATTTCAGCTTCTATTTCAGTCTCGGTTTTCCAGCCAACTTCGTTGATTCCTTCCTCTATTTGTGGTTTCGGTGTTTCGTTTCCATCATAAAACATCTCGAACCAATATGTTGTTTTAAGGATTTTTTTACCGTCTTTTTCTGTATAGATATGATAAGTAGAATTAATAAAATCCTTCAGTTTCAAATTGAAAATTCCGCATTCTTCCTCCACTTCTCTCACTGCCGCCACTTCTCGGGATTCGCCAACTTCTATCTTACCTTTTGGAAGATCCCATTTTCCCAAACGATGAATGAAAAGTATTTTGTTATCAGGATTAACGACGATACCGCCGGCAGCTTCTATATTTTTGAAAAACTGTTTAAAATCCACCCAAAGTTGATTAACATCGGAATGATAAATATTGAGACCTTGCGACGCTGTATTCTGAAGCAAATCAATGGCGAACTCAAAACTATGCGATCCATCGTAATTCATTATTTTAGGGCTGTTTTGAGGCTCAGAACTCAAAATTAATTTTTTCTCATTGATAAAAACTTTATACATTTGTAAGGCTTTAGTATAACTACAAAAATATAAAAATGAATTTAGAAGGACGAAAAATTATTGTAAATAAATCTTCATCAGAACTAGCAGGAATGCTGAAAAATCCACAGGATTATAAAGATCTAATGCCGGAAGGTCTTCAAAGTTTCGAAGCTAGAGAAGATGGTTTCAAATTCGGACTAAAAGGTATGCCGGAAATTGCTTTGAAAATTGATAATGTTTCTGATAAAGAAGTAGTTCTGAAATCGGCAAGCTCTAGTCTTGATTTTGCTTTGACAGGAATAATGAATGCCTTAAATGAAAACCAAACAGAGGTTCAGTTATTATTCGAAGGAAAATTCAATCCTTTTATCAAAATGATGGTAGAAAAACCATTGCAGAATTTCATCAATTCTTTGACAGATAAGATAGAACAATTGTAGAATTTATTTCTTCAATTTAATAGATAACCCTTTTTGAATCTTAAATTCGGAGAGGGTTTTGTTTTTGATTCGAAAATTTTTTTAATTTGGATAAAACTTGACTAATGAAAATTATAAAAGAAATTCTGATTTGGGGAGGAATGAGCGTTGCTGGCTTTTGGATTCTCAATAGTTTGTTTGCTCTTTTTTTCTGGAATTATTACGAAATTTGGATTTATTGTGATTCTCTCAGTGGATTTACAATTTCTTTGATTCTATTAATTGTTTCTTGTTTATTGAAAAAAAATGATGGGAAATTTGATTTATTTCTCAGATATTCCTTTTCAACATTTTTAATTTTAAATGTTTACAATTTTTTATTTTTTATTAAACTGAAATTCGGAAATACAAGATTTTGCTTACGGGAATCTGTACAAACAGAAAAGTTGTATGAACTATGTTTTGGGTCAAATTTTTTAATTTTCGTTGCAACTTTAGTGTTTCTGATGCTTTTCAAACATAGAAATACAAATGTTTTCACAAAAAATTCTACTATTTATATTATTCTTGTTTTGATTCTAACTGTTGTTTTTAAAGCGCAAATTTTACTGCAAAGTTTAATTAACGCTATATTTTC
>QFQW01000001.1 GCA_003248755.1 Chryseobacterium sp.
CCAATCCATTTTTTTCAGATCTGATACATCAAAACGATTTTGTCCAAGAGAAGTATGAAGATTAATTTTGAAATCAGGATAAGATTTGCTGACAGAATAATCTACTTTTCCGGGATTGTCTGTGTTGTAACTAAAGTTGTTTGACCCCATCGAAAGCTGTTTCTGAATGTACGCATCCCGAAGAGAATCGCTTACGAACTTCTGCCGGCTGTAAAACTTGCTGCCGTTTTTTTTGATATCCAGATACATTAGTTCTGTGTCAAGAGAATCCTTTTTTTCGATGTTAGATGCGAACTTGTATTCATACATGATCCTTGTTCCTTGAGCGAATGATAAAACGCCAAAGAAAATCGATAAAATAAATAGTGTTTTTTTCATGACTAAAAATTTAGTGATTTAAAATTAAGAAAAATAAAAAGGCAGACAAAAAAGATGCGCTGCCTTTTCGGTTATAATAAATAGTGTGTTACTTGAAGTTGAATTTTACGGTGAACATAAACTGGCTAGGGCGGATGTTATAAGTTTGATAAACTGTATTCTGTTGATCTACATTCACATTGACAATTTCATAGACTTTTCTGTTGCTGATATTCAACCATTTGAATTCGAAATCGATTTTTTTCTTGACCCAAGTGTATTGATAGGAAAGATCGAAGAATGGATTTTTATACGTATTACCTTCCGTTGAGGTCACGCTATTATCCCAATTGAATCCAAATGTATGATTGTCCGACGGATAAATGTATGCAGCAAGATTGTGATTCCAGCCAGAACTTTTTTGTGAAGTTCCTTTCGTTGCGTTTTCATTATTATTCCAGTTCATACTGATATTATAATCTACACTGAGCCAGCTAAAGTATGTGTTATTGAATTTGGCCGTCCAGGTCTGAGTATTTGTTTTGCTTCTGATAGGGTCATTATTAAAATAACTAAATGGATTAGAATCTCTATTTGTAAAACTGGTAGATAAATTACTTTTGAATTTTGGAAAATATTTTCCAATCTCTGCGCTTTCAGTTTGGGTTCTGACAGTGTTTGGGATAATAACTAAACCAATAGTTCCGCCTATTCCGCTGGTCTCAAATGTTTGCGCCAGATTCCTTTTTACCGTACTATAATTATATCTTACATTGAAGAATAGATTGTTCAGTGGATTTCTATATTCTAATCTTGTTCCAATATTTCGGTTAAGATATTCCGGCATTTTTGAATTACTCAAATCATCCACATATCGTCTGGAAAGATTGCCAGCAGATGTTAGCATATTTCCGCCATACAAAAATCCGAAACTTCCAAAGTCATAACTCTGGCTTGCAAAAACCCAATATTTGAAGAATGATGCAAAATCATAACTGGCAAAGAATGATGGTTCCAAAGCAGTTTTCGTTTTGTTTGTAGATTGATTGTAGAGATGATCCTGATATTTTATGCTATAAAAATTGACAGGAACAGTTAAGTTCAAGTTCAATCTTTCAGACTTATAATTTATTCCGATTTGTGTGTAAGGTGTAACCTCGTTCCAGTCTACATTGTTTTGGTAACCTCCATCTTCTGGCTTTGCTGGCATTAGAACTTGATAAGAATTGTTGTTTGAACCAAATAAATCTGATTTCAAATTGTTGAAACTCATATTAAGACCTGCTTCTGGTGTGAAAGTCCATTTTTTATAACTGAATCCAACAGATGCCGAATGATTAATTTCTAATGTTTCCGATAGCGCATATTGTTTGTATCTGTCATATATAGAACTAAGCCCCGTAATATCATTAACATATTTGGCAGGATCTACTTCTAGATTTTGCTTATCTTTTTGATATTTGAAGTAACTCATTACATTCAATAATTTGTCTTTCCAAGGGATGATTGTGCTGAGTGAGTTTTGAAAACTTCCAGAAGGAGATTCCAAAGATTGATTACCCGCTGTGTTCATAATAGAATATGATCCCGTATTTTGGTCTAAAATCGGTCTGTCAATAGATGAAAATCCTCTATTCTGATTCCAGAATCCATTCCAAGTCGTTGTATTCTTGAAAAAGCCTTTTTTTGCATTTTTGGTAAAGATTAACTCTGCCTTGGAAGAATTCGTATAGAAATCATTATTTCTGATCTGTTCGAAAGTTTTTCCTGCAAGATTCGCATTGGTATGATTCGCATCATAAACGGTTTTGCTATAAGAATCTCTTTCTACATCATTGTAAGTATAATTCACATTCGCTTTCAACTCCCATTCTTTATTTTTGAAAGGACTTGTCAAAAGATTGGCAGAGACAAAATGAACATTGTTCAAAAGATATCTTTTCTCTGGCAAGTCTGGAGTTCCGGCTGTTTCTATATTGGTCCAGGACTGTTGGGAAGTTTGGCTTCTTCTTCCTTCCCAACGATTTCCGAAGCTCAAAAGATTTCCTTCTTTTTCTACACTTTCACCATTGTTATTCGCTTTGTAATTCACGACCCACTGGTTTTTTTGCCCAAAGAACATCGGCGTCAATTTCACATTCCAAAGCAACGGACTGAAACCTGCTCCAATTTCTCCACGGCCAGTCATCGTTACTGATTTTTTCAATTTGATATTAAGTGCTGCCTGCTCAGAAGGTACTTTATCCCGAAGAATACTTACTGGCTGGTGATTTTCAAGAACCTCAACCTTGGAAACCGCATCTTTTGGCAACGAATTATTAATTGTCCCATATCCACCTTCCATAAGATCTTTTCCATTAACATAGAACTTGTTGATAGCCTCGCCTTGATAAAGGACTGTCCCGTCTTTATTAACTTCGATGCCTGGGATTTTTTTCAAAACATCGGCAAGAGTTCGGTCATTTTTATTTTCAAACGACTTAAGGTCATAAGAAATGGTGTCTCCTTTTTTGGTAATCAATTTTGTTTTAAGTCTCACTTCTTGGATTTCTGTTGCCTGGGAATCCATTGAGAAGTTGAGCTTTTGATCACTATTAGTTATAGAACGTGTAATAGGTTTTTGATTAAAAGCCTTGATCTTTAAGTCAAGATTACTTTCCGAAGAAGTAAACGAGACTTTATACTCGCCTTTAGAATTTGAAATACCATAAGCCAAGATCGCATTTTTTCCAGGCTCTTCAATTGTGACACTAGCACTTGCAAGCGGCTTTCCATCAGCATCGTTTATCACACCTGTTATTGTCTTCTGTGCAAAAACAGCAATGGTAAACATTAGCACAAATAAGACAGATAGATTTTTTTTCATAGTTATTTATTATATCACTAAAATGTTAGTAAAGAAAATTTGTAAAATGTTACAAACTTTTTGTTTGACTTTAAAAAAATGATGAAGTTAAAAGATAGAGAAGATATAATTCCTATCTAAGCCAATTGATTTATAAATTCGATTCAATCTATTTGTAATTATTATAAATAATAATTTCGATTTTTTATCTGTTGAATGTAAAATTTAATAAATTTGTCCCTTAATATTATATTAACATGGGAGTTATTCTAAAACCTATTGATATTGTAGATGATATCACCAAAGAAGAATTCTTTGAAAAATATTTGAAACCACGCAGACCAGTCGTGATAAAGAATATGGCGAAAAAATGGCCGGCTTATCAAAAGTGGACCATGGAATATATAAAAGAAGTTGTTGGAGATGTAACAGTTCCTTTGTACGACAGTGCTAAAGCTGATCCGGCAGCACCTATAAACACGCCTACTACAGAAATGAAGTTTGCCGATTATATCGATCTAATACAAAGAGAACCTACCGATCTTAGAATTTTCTTTTTCGATCCAATCAAACATGCACCAAAAATTTTGAATGATTATATTTCTCCTAAAGAATTAATGGGTGGCTTTTTGGACAAATATCCAAGTATGTTTTTCGGAGGCAAAGGTTCTGTAACATTTCTTCATTATGATATTGATATGGCCCATATTTTCCACACACATTTCAATGGAAGAAAACATATCCTACTTTTTGATTATAAATGGAAAGAAAGACTTTATCAAATACCTTATGCAACATATGCCCTAGAAGATTTTGACATAGAAAATCCTGATTTCGAAAAGTTCCCGGCCTTGGATGGAGTAGAGGGGATAGAATGCTTTCTGGAGCATGGTGATACGCTTTTTATGCCAACCGGGTGGTGGCATTGGATGAAATATCTGGACGGTAGTTTTTCAATATCATTAAGGGCTTGGGACAAAAGTTGGGCGGTAAAAGCGCACTCGCTTTGGAATCTTACAGTTCAAAGAGGATTTGATAATTTTATGAAGAAAAATTTCAAAGCTAACTATATGAATTGGAAAGAGAAGAAAGCGATTGAAAGAGCAAACTATGCTTTGAAAAGAGGTCTGCCGAGATAGTCTTTTTTTTGATTTTGAATAAAACAAAAAATGCAACTAAAAATCTTTAGTTGCATTTTTTGTTTATAAATATGTGAAATGGTTTAAACTACACCTTGTGCAAGCATTGCCTCTGCCACTTTTACGAAACCAGCAATATTAGCTCCTTTTACGTAATTCACGTAGCCATCTTCTTCTTTACCGTAATCTCTACAAGCTTTGTGAATTCCAATCATGATCTCCTTCAATCTTGCATCCACTTCTTCAGAACTCCAGTTAAGCCTAATCGAGTTCTGAGTCATTTCAAGTCCGGAAGTTGCAACACCACCAGCATTAGATGCTTTTCCTGGAGAGAAAAGAACTTTGTTATCCAAGAAGTAATTAATGGCATCTAATGTAGAAGGCATATTAGCTGCTTCAGTTACACAAAGACATCCGTTTGCTACTAGTTTGATTGCATCTTCAAGATCCAATTCGTTTTGAGTCGCAGAAGGGAATGCAATATCACATTTTACTTCCCAAGGCCTTTTCCCAGCGAAGAATTCTGCTTCAGGATATTTTTTCGCATAGTCCTCGGCTCTATTGTTTCCGGAAGCTCTTAGCTCAAGTAGATATTCTATTTTTTCTCCAGAGATTCCGTCTTTGTCATAGATATAACCGTCTGGACCAGAAATTGTAACTACTTTTCCACCAAGGTCATTGATTTTTTTGATAACTCCCCAAGCAACATTTCCAAAACCTGAAACGACAACCGTTTTACCAGCAATGGTTTCATTAATTGTTTTTAGCATTTGCTCAGCGAAATAAACTACACCGTAACCAGTCGCTTCCGGTCTGATCAAAGATCCGCCATAGGCTAAACCTTTACCCGTCAAAACTCCGGTAAACTCGTTTCTTATTTTTTTATACATCCCGAAAAGGTATCCGATTTCTCTGGCACCAACTCCAATATCTCCGGCAGGAACATCTGTTTCAGGTCCGATATGTTTGCAAAGTTCCATCATAAATGCTTGACAAAAACGCATTACTTCCATATCGGATTTTCCTTGAGGATCAAAATCAGAACCCCCTTTTCCTCCTCCCATTGGAAGTGTTGTCAAACTATTTTTGAAAACTTGCTCGAAAGCTAGGAATTTCAGAACACTTAAGTTAACTGTTGGATGGAATCTGATACCTCCTTTGTAAGGACCGATTGCAGAATTCATCTGGATTCTGAATCCTCTGTTAACCTGAATTTCTCCATTATCATCGATCCAAGGCACGCGGAAAATGATTACTCTTTCCGGCTCAGCCATTCTCTCTAGGAGCTTCATTCCGGTATATTCTTTTTTCGTTGCAATGAAAGGAATTACAGTTACAGCAACTTCTTTTACAGCCTGAATAAATTCTGGTTCATTAGGATTCTTGGCTTCGATTTTTGCCATAAATTCCTGAATCTTTTGTTCAACGTTATAGTGTTCCATTATTCTATAATTATGACAACAAATTTAATTTTATTTTCGAATTTCGCAAGTAATATTTTGGTTTTTATTTAAAATTTAATGATATTGATTAAATTTTTTGCATAATGTATAATTACGCATTTTGTATTAATAATTCTTGAAGCTAATATTAATTTATTTTAAATTTTCGGAATGTTGATTTTTCAATTTGATTGATATTGTCTTCCCGAAAGGCATTTTATACAGCCATAAATTTCCAAATCCAAAAGAATTGGTAACAACTTATGATGCAGAATGTCAGTTTTTTCAGCAATATCGTCTAGAGAAATTGTATTTTCATTAATAATAATATCAAGAACTTTCTGATGCTCGACTTTGGAAGAATCCAAAACAATTTTTAGCTTTTCTTTTGGGAAAAGTTCTGGTTGTAGAGAAAAATTGAGGTTTTCAATTAATGATTTGATGTTGACAATTGTTTCTGCTTTGTTCATTGCAATAAGCTGATTACACCCCTGGCTAAAAATATCGGTGATTTTTCCGGGAAGCGCATAAACGTCTCTATTGTAATTGTTCGCAGCCGTGACAGTTGAAACAGAACCTCCTCCATAAGCCGTTTCCACGACAATTAGCTGAAGCGACAATCCTGCAATTACTCGGTTTCTTTGTAAAAAATATTCTTTGCTCATTCCGTCAAAACTGGCATATTCTGTTATCAAAGCACCGTCGTTTTCTAAAATCCTTTTAGAGAGATTTTTGTTTGAAGTTGGATAAATCTTGTCCAGACTTTGAGCTAAAACAGCTGTTGTAGGAATTTGATTTTTAAGAGATTCTTCGTGGACACAGGTATCAGCGCCAAGAGCTAATCCACTCACAGTACATACTTTTGTGCCAGATAATTCTACCATTAAATCTTGAATGAAATGTTTTCCATAGGGCGTCAATTTTCTAGTTCCAACAATACTAATTGGATTTGAGTCATTGTTAAGATGACCTTTGTAAAAAAGGAGAATTGGCGCATCTTCACAGTTCAAAAGATGTTTTGGATATAGTTTTTCGTTTTGAGAAATAATAGAAATTCCTTGTTTTTCACAAAACTTCAATTCCTTTTCAGCTCTCATCAAGAATTCTTGATTCCCAATATCCTGAATCGAATTTTTCCCAATTCCGGATATTTCCAAAAGCGATTTTTTCTGAGAATGCCAGACTTGTTTTGCAGAACCAATATGGTTTAAGAGCTTTTTGAGATTGATATTACCAATGTTTTTACACTGTTTAAGCGCAAGAATATAGAGAAGTTCTTCGGAAGTCATAAGGTCATTTGTGTGATGACTAATTTAGAAATTATTTTTCATTTTTCCGAATTTCATCCAAATATTCCCAAATATTATGTTGCTTTAGCTGAGGAAGTTCTTCAAAATCTTCTGGGTGATTGGTGATGTATTCCTGCCACATTTTATCATCTCTTTCGTTGTAATAGTTTGGGTATTCCCAAATGAATTTTCTTTTTTTTTCTTCTCCAATATTTCTGAAAACCAAAGCCAGAATAATGCCGGTAATACTTCCTGCAAGATGCGACTGCCAACTGATTTTACTTGGCTCCTGAAGTTGAGAAAAAAATTCTTCCGGAAAAATTCCCCAAATCAAACTTCCGTAATATAAAGCTACTAGAAGAGAAATGGTAAGCAATTTCATATTCCATCGAAAAACACCACTAAAGAAAATAAAAAATGCCAGCATATAAACCAACCCACTTGCACCAACGATGCAACTGTAATTCCATTGTCCTGTAACTATATCAATTGGCGGAAGCATCCAAACCAAAAGTCCGGAAGCAATCCATCCTATTAGAAAAATCCGGAAAGCTATTTTGGGATAGAATTCAAACAATAAAAACAAGAGAACGGCTATCGGCATAGAATTGCTAATGATGTGGTCCAGATTGCCGTGTAAAAGAGGGGCGAAAATCACACCTTTCAAACCCTCCGGCATTAAAGGAATAAGTGCGCCATTACAACCACTGAAGAATCCAATGTTCTGCAAAAGAAAGAAACTCCACATCAATACCAACATAAAAATTGGTACAACAAACGATTTGAGTTTAAAAGCTTTTGTTAACATCGTTTTTAGTTTCACAATTTTACAGCCAATTTTTTTGAACGGAAATTTTGTCTTTAAAATATGACTTAAGAAAGTTAAATTGGTTATAAAGTCAGACTTTTCAAATTTTGATTTACTATTTTTGCTTCAAATTTTGAATTAATGAAAAAGATATTGGCGATATTTTGTCTTGTTTTGAGTTTTCTTTCTCAAGCTCAGATTACTGATTATCAGAAAATAATCGATTCAATTTCACAAAAAAAATGGGACTCTACAAATGTTGATCTCGACAGTCTTTCCAGCCCAAGGATTGTGGATGTCAAAAGAATTAAAAAAGACTCTATAAAACTTAATAATAATCTTGTGATTATCCCGGGAGGAGAAGAGGCCGGCCCCATAACGCCTTCTACAATTCTGACGTTACCGACACTTAAGCGTTGGTTTATTTTTGGACAAAATAGTTTGGTGTTCAATCAATCTTCTTTTGCTAATTGGTATGCCGGAGGAAATAACAATATCGGTGTCATTGGAAAAGCAAATTATAATATCGTTTATAAAAAGAATAAGCATTATCTCGATAATAACATTCAGCTTGGTTATGGTTTTGTATCTTCTACAGGACAATCTACCAGAAAAACGGACGATTATATCAATATGATGACAAACTATGGTTACGAATTGGCGCAACATTATTATCTGTCAACAGGTTTCCAGTTCCTTTCGCAATTTACAGCCGGATACAATTATTCTAATACGCCGGATCCGGTTTATGACGACAGGATCTCAAAGTTTATGGCTCCGGGTTATCTGAATGTTGGTCTCGGTTTTTCTTATAATCCCAATGAGAATTTTCAAGTTATTGTAAGACCCCTGAATGGTAAATTCACTTTTGTACTGGATAAAAAACTCCAGACTGTAGGCAATTATGGTCTTGAAAGAGATGGTCAAAGTATGAGAGCTGAGCTTGGTGCTATGCTTAATATCCTTTATAAAATCAAGCTCTTCAAAGATGCGATCTATGTCAATCAGGTTAATTTCTTTAGTAATTATCTTGAACATTCGGAGAGAGTTGATATTAACTATAGTGGAAGTTTGAATCTTAAATTCAACAAATATATCACAACTGTTGTCACGCTTGATATGATGTACGACCATGACCAAATCCAAAAACTCCAAAGAAAACAAACGCTTGGGATTGGAATCACATATAATCTCGGCTACAAAATGGAAAGAGACAGTAATACCGGAGTAATCAAACCATTCTTATAAATTAAAATTTGATTTCTAAATTGTTATATTTGTTTTACACAAAAATATAACTATGAAGAAATTACTATTTTCAGTAAGCATTTTGTTTGCGCTAAATGCTTATTCTCAGGAACGGCCTGTTCAGGATTCTACAAAAGCTTGGTCCATTGTCGGACAAAATACATTGATGCTGAACCAATCCGCATTTTCCAATTGGGTTGCGGGTGGAGCCAATAATGTTGGCTGGCAAGCAGGGGTTAATTACAACCTGACTTACGAGAAAGATAAAGATCTTTGGGAAAATATTATCATTCTTGGTTATGGGATGAACAATACCCAAGGCGTAGGAAACAGAAAAACGCAGGATGTTATTAATCTTTCTACCAACTATGGGCACAAAATTTCAGGACACTGGTATGCATCAGTCGGAGCTGGGCTAATTACGCAATTTGCGCCAGGCTATGAGGATGGGAATAATCCTGATGCATCTAAGATCTCTAATTTCATGGCCCCGGGTTATGTTAATCTGGGAGCTGGTTTTACGTATAAACCAAGTGATAACTTCACAATGACTTTAAGGCCTGCCAACGCAAGATTTACTTTTGTTTTGGATAAAGACTTACAATATGCAGGAAACTACGGTTTGAAAAATGACGGAGATTCTATGTTGTTCCAATTTGGATTCTTGGGAACAGCGCAGTACAAAATAAAGTTAATGGAAAATATCACTTTACAGAACACGGCTTCCGTTTTTTCCAATTATCTTGACCATCCGGAAAGATTGGTACTTTCGTACGGCGGAATTCTTAATATGAAGGTCAACAAATATATCTCGACCAATGTTACTTTGGATCTTTTATACGATCACAACCAGATCAAGAAAACGCAGTTAAAACAGACTCTGGGTATCGGATTTGCCTATAACATTGACAATGGCAAGAAAAGATCAGATGACAAACGAAATCAGGAGTGGAAGTAGAAATTTTAAAATAAAAAAAGTGGAGAATTATTTCTCCACTTTTTCATTTAACCAGCCCAATTCTCCAAAATGCTTTTTAAATTTTTGGATCTTTGGTCCAACGACAGCACTACAATAGGGCTGCGTAGGATTGGCATTGTAATATCCCTGGTGGTAAGCTTCCGCTGACCAGAATTTTTTGAAAGGAACAATCTCTGTTACATATTTTCCGTTCCATTCTTGCTTTGCTTCGGATTCTTTTAAAGATTCTTCTGCTTCCTGTTTTTGTTTTTCAGAATGATAGAAAATTGCTGACCTATATTGTGTACCTATATCATTTCCTTGTCTGTTAAGCGTAGTCGGGTTATGAAGAAACCAAAAGACCTCCAATAGCTGTTTGTAAGAAATAATCTTTGGGTCAAATGCAATCTGAACAACTTCTGCGTGACCAGTTGTTCCAGTGCAAACTTCTTCATAGGTAGGATTGTCTTTGTGCCCTCCGGAATATCCGGAAATTACTGAGTCCACACCCTTCAGCATATGAAAACAACTTTCCACACACCAAAAACATCCACCTGCCAAAGTGGCATATTCCAAATTGTTTTTATCCATTTTTTGATTTGTTAAAGATTTTGTTTTTTTCTCCTGTCCATTGCAGTTGATAAGAAAAAAACTGAGTATTAATAATAAATAGCGATTCATTTTCGGGAAGAAAAAATCCTTTGATTTTCCTAGTCATCAATAGCAAAAATTATTCCTATCAAAAAGAAACATCAAAGGATTTATGAATATCAATTATTTATTTTCCCATACAAGAGCACTTGCTCCTAGTATAGCTGCATCCGCTTCATCCAACTCGCTGAAAACTAATTTTACTTTTGAGCGGAAGATAGGAAGCAGGTTTCTTTCCATATGCAATTTGGCAGGTTTTAGCAGGAAATCTCCCGCTTTGATAACACCACCAAATAACAATATTGCTTCCGGAGAAGAGAACATGACAAAATTTGCCAACGCTTCTCCTAATTTTTGTCCCGTATATCTGAAAACTTCGATGGCTGTTGGGTCTCCCTTCTCAGCACACTCGAAAACTGTTTTGGAATTGATGGCGTCTTCAGGATATTGATTCAGCATAGAATCCGGAAACTCAGCACGGAATTTTTTTGCTGTAATGGCAATTCCCGTTGCAGAAGCATAAGCTTCAAGGCTTCCTTCAGAACCAGTGCTCCAATGTTTTCTTCCACCAGGTTTCACTATCGTATGTCCTAGTTCACCGGCAAAACCATCGTGACCGTAGATGAGATTTCCACCACTGATGATTCCGCTTCCAACACCTGTTCCAAGCGTAATCATGATGAAATCCTTCATTCCTCTTGCTGCTCCAAACATCATTTCTCCAAGAGCGGCTGCATTGGCATCATTGGTCATTTTACAAGGAACTCCAAATTTCGCTTTCATCAATTCTGCAAAAGGAACTACACCTTTCCAAGGAAGATTGGGAGCCAGTTCAATTGTACCTTTGAAATAATTGGCGTTTGGTGCACCAACGCCAATTCCGTCCAAAGTCCCATTTTGACTTGCTTCATCAATAAGAGGTTTGATGTTGGTGTACAAAGCATCGATAAAATCTTCTACTTGTTTATATTCTTCAGTTTTTATACTTCCTTTCGCAAGGATTTCTCCGCGATGGTTGACCAAACCAAATTTAGTATTAGTTCCGCCAATATCTATTCCTATTGCTATTTGCTTGGATAAATCAATTAATGACATCAATTTTTAATTTTTTAAGACCCTAAATTTAGGGAAAATCAATGTAATATGTTAAAAATATTAATTTAATTTTAAATTTTAGAAGCTGACTTTTATCGTTAATCCAAAAGTTCTGGGGTCTCCTAAAACACCTGCATAATGTCCGGCATTTCCTGCTCCCGGAAGTAATTGCTCAAAATAATCTCTATTAAATATATTTCTAACCCAAAAATATGCTGTAACGCCTTGTCTCACTCGAAAACCGAATCTTGTATTGAATAATGCGTAACCAGGAATATTCAGGAATTTGGATGGAGTAGGACTGGATGAAAAGGTGGAACGATAATAACTATCCAATGCAAAAAAGTAATCGCCGCTGTACTTGAGGAATTTTCCGGCGAAATTAAATTCTCCACCTGTTGAACCTGCCCATTTTGAAACGCCTGGTAAAACTCCTCCAGAGATATCAACATAATTTACACCGCCTGTATCTTCCAAAGCTGGTGGTGCATTGGTGAATTTCTTATAAATTGCTTCTGTATAAGCCAGATTTGTGAAGAAATAGAAGTTACTGAAGGTATAAGAAATATCAGTTTCAATTCCTCGTACCCGAACTTTTTCTGCATTGGCAAGATACCCTCGGTTAAGTTGTAAACTTTCTGCCTGAACTTGTATTTGATAATCCTTGATATCAGAATTATATACCGTTAAATTGAAAATTAAATTTTTGAGAGGTTGAGATTTAAGCCCAATTTCATAATGTAGGATTCTTTCAGGCTTTACTACAGCAAGTTCTGTCATCACCCTTCCATTTTCTGTAGGAAGTCCTCCCAGGTTGAGTCCGACAGGTTTGAAACCTGTTGAGAAAGTTCCAAAAAGATTATAATTTTTAGTTGGTTTATAAGCTAAAGTCAACTGACCAGAAAAATTGGTGTCATCAATTGAAGCGTTGAATTCCTGATTGCTGTAAACTGAATTTTTGAGGGTATATAATGGGTCTGATTCTGCAACTTCTAATCCTCCATAAGTAATTCTTTTGAAATCGATTTCTTTTTTATCATAATTAATCCTGATTCCAGGCAATAAACTAAGTTTTTCGGTGAAAGTCCAATCCAATTGCCCAAACACTGCTCCACTGAAAGAGTTGAGGCTTGGATAAGATTTGATTCCATATCCTTCCAATAGTCCGGGTGTTTTCCATCTATCAACTACTAATGGGTCTGTTGAGTTCAAAGAGAAACGCCATTGATCTTTCCCAGCTTCCTCGATTTGTCCGTTTTTATCTGCCCGTAATCTTTGCCAGATACCAAAAACACCGAAGACTCCGCTCAATTTTTCATTGAAATTTCCCGACCATCGGATTTCCTGGCTCCATTGCTGATGTTTACTTGGTGCCTGTGATTTTGCCAAAGCTGAAAGTCCTGTAAAATCTCTATCGTTAGAAGGATTCCAATTCCAGAATCTCCAGGCTGAGGTGGAAGTAATTTTTCCTTTTCCAAGATTATATTCAACGTTTAAGGAAAGTCCGCCCATATCCTGTTCAGCTTTCCAAGGCGTGTCTGTATCAACTGTCCTGTTGAATGGGTCAATCTTGGGCAAAGTATAACCAAGGTCAGAAATAATATTATTGAATTGCCTGTAAGCCGCTCTTTTGGTCGTTACAACTCCGGCAATAACCTGTGCATATCCATTTGCTCTTAACCTGTTGTAATCTCCGGTTAGAATGAATTTCAAATTTTCATTCGGTTTGTATAACAATTGGTCCCGGATAGCGATGGAATTGATATCATTAAGTTCCTGATTGGTCCTTGAATTATAAATTGTCCCATCCCTGTGCGTTCCGGAAGCGGAAAACCTATTAGCTAATTTATCCGTAATCGCTCCGGTCACCGATGTTTTTGCCTGAATAAAACCATAATTTCCGTAACTGACCTCAGCGGTTCCTCCAGTTGTAAAACTTGGCTGTTTTGTAGTCACATTGAAAGTTCCTGCTGTTGTGTTTTTACCGAATAAAGTTCCCTGCGGACCCCGTAAAACTTCTATTCTTTCGATATCAACAAAATCCAAAGTTGTAGCTGCCGGTCTTGCATAATAAACGCCATCTACATAAAACCCAACACCGGGGTCGAGTCCGTCATTTGTCAAACCATAGGTAGAACCCAAACCTCGGATACTGAGACTTGTATTCCTAGGTGTTGAACTATAAAATTGAACTGATGGAACGAATTCTTTCAATCGGTTGACATTGAATGCTCCAGTTTCCTCGGCTTTTTTTCCTGAGATAACATTGATGGGAATCGGAACCTGTTGAACTGTTTCTTCTCTTCTTCTGGCGGTTACGACAACTTCAGTAATAACAACATCATTTGGTAATAGTTTGATGAATAAAGTATCTGTCGGGTTTTCTTTTATTGATACAAATCTTGTCTCAAAACTGCTTTTCTGAATCTTCAATTCGAAGGGAAAGGAATCAATATTATTTAAAACAAAGTTTCCATTCTGGTCTGTTTGCATTGATAAATTTTTATCAGTCTTCGATGTTATTTTTACACCGCTGATGGATTTATTATTGATGCTGTCAATAATTTTTCCGTAAATAGAATTCTGCGAAAAAGAAAATGTGAATGACAAAATAAGAAAGATCAAGATTGCCTTTCCCAAGAAAGTCGAAAGTCTGCTCATAGTTTAAAAATTAGTGAGCAAATGTAGAAAATAAATAATCTATACTAAAATAGTATGAATTAAAATTAATATAAAACCTGAATGATTAAACTCAGGTTCTAATATCAATTATTTATTTGTTGTTTTTCTTCCTTCTTCCCCACCAGATCATAAATCCGGTAATTGGCATTGATGCAATAATCAAACTTACAATGAAAGCGATGATTTTCGTAGGCAGACCTAATATTGCGCCGACGTGGATATCGTAATTTGCAGCGACGGTCTTCTCTCCAAAGTTTTTATCTTTTGGGTCGTGTCTATGCAGAAGTTCACCAGAATTCTCATCAAAGATCAAACTGCTGCTTTTGTGATAGGAATAGGATAAATGCTTTACATAGACCTCATAATTTGGATGTTCGTGATCATCAATGTGAGGATGTCCTAAATCCAAAGAAAAAGCATAAGCATCCGGATAAAGTTCAATGACTTTATTGGAAATTTTATCCAAAGTTTTATCGGTTCTCATTTCAATCGGTGCTTTTGTCGTGATTTTTGAAAAATCCGGATAAGCTGTTTCTCCTCCTGAAAATATCACATAAATCATCGCTTGAACGACGAAAAATGCATAGAATAATCCTGTAATTGTGAGAATCAATGCGAAAATTGAAGAATAGAAACCAAGGATGTTATGAAGGTCATAATTTTTTCTTTTCCATTGTGTGGTGTCTTTCCATTGGAATTTGAAGCGTTGTTTTCTAGCTGCTTTGTTTTTTGGCCACCAAAGGACGATTCCCGTGATCAGCATTATCAGAAAAATAATAACCGGAATCCCCACAACATAAGTTCCCCAATCCTGCTTGAGAAGAAAGCTCCAATGGATAGATTTTACAATCGCAAAGAACCCGTTTTTCTCATCATAGACCTGTAGGACCTTTCCATTGTACGGATTGACGTAGGCTAATTTATAGATCGGAAACTCATCAAAATAATTCCATTGGTTGGGCTGATGTTCATACCAATAAAATTGATAGGACATTTTTTTATCAATCGGAATGTTGACCCAATGGATAGGATATTTTTCTTTGGTCTGCTGGTCAACTAATTTTTCCAGCTCCCGGATCGGAATCACTTTTTTGGATTCGATGTTTTGTTCGTTGTGATAGATATATTCTTTACGGGTAAAGTTTTCTATTTCATCTTTGAAAACATAAAGCGCACCGGTAATCGAAATAATAAATATCAGGAAACCAACGGACAAGCCAAACCACAGATGTAGTTTGGCTGACCATTTCTTGAAAAATCCTGGTTTCTTTTTATGATGGTGTTTTTTCTTCATACTGATTTGAGCAGGCTAAGATAAACTTTAAAATTTGTACTCGACCATGAAGGTTCCTCTCATTCCCATGGAATTGGTAAAATCACTGTCTCGCGCTGCCCACCAAGCGATGGCCGGCTTGTACATTTTGTTCAGAACGTTCTCTATACCCAGAGATAGTTTCCAGCTTTTATCGACATCAAAACTTGACTTGAAATTGAAAACTGTATATTCGGAAACTTTTCCTTCACCATAAGCAAACAAACCTGTTTTCGCATTGGGTGAAAACCTGTCCTGTTCGAATGCATGAAGCATATCCAAACCAACAGATAATTTTTGTAAAGGCCTCAGCTGAACATAAGCCAGCACTTTGGGTGCAGAGATCCTGCTGTTATTGATCTTTGTTGAGTAATCTCCGTCATCTTTTGGAGAAGTGATTCCTTCGATCCAACTGTAACTTCCACCGAAATTAATCCATTTGGCAGGTCTGAAATGCAAGAAACCCTCTACTCCATAAACTACTTCTGGCGCTCTCTGTATCGTCAAAGCTCTATCCGGACTCTGGACAAATGAAGCACCCAGCTTTGATGTGCTTACATAAGATGTGATCTCATACTCCAGCCATTCTGTCATCTGTCCGGTTGCTCCCAACTCGTAATTATTAACAATGATCGGTTTTGTCTCAAGGTTTGTGATTGTGTCAGAAGTAGAAGTTCTCAAGATCCTGCCCAGTTCATTAATGGAATAAGATTGTGAAAAGCTTCCGAACAGATTAACCATCGGGTTGATATTATAGCGGATCCCGATGTTTCCAACCAGCGCATTGTACTCCAGGTCGCCACCTTTTACAAAAATACTTTGGGTAAATGTCCCATCATTTTTGATGGTGGAAAGCGTATTGAAATCACCGACTTTCACTTTCATATTTTCATACCGAAGACCTCCTTTGATGGTCAGCTTTTTTAGCAGATCAATCTTGACCAACATAAAAGGTGCGATATTTGTCATGTCCATATCCGGTGTCCAGTAACGACCGTCTTCCAGCTTCTGTACAGTTTGATCATCCAGCATATCAACACCATAGATCACCTCTGCCTGAGAATTCTGACCATTCCAAAGTTGGGTATCCAGATTTACCCTCGCACCACTTTTTCTGGAAATAATGTTGGACTGTCCTCCGTTCAGGAACGTGTCACTGTATCCGTACACGGTTCTGAAATCCTGTAGATAAAGATTGACATCCAAGGCGGTTCCCGACCAAAGATTTCTATTGTCGTAACTTAATTTGATGTTATGGTTTCTCGGTGTTCCTTGCGGCGTTGTTTCAAGATTTTTTCCTTTGCCTTCGCCAATGGTTGGGATCAAGCCATATTTTCCGGTTTTCAAGCCTAAGTCCAGGTCAGATCTAGATGCATAACCGATATATGAAGCTTCTATTCTTTGATTCTCATTGATATTGTACCCCAGTTTCAGCATTCCGTTATAATTGTCCATTTTTGCAGGACTATATGTCGGGCTCAGATCAACACCATCCGCATCTTTCATATATCCTGTCCTTTCGTAGGCCATTGACAAGACGTAATCAAAATTTTTCGTAATCTTTCCAGACAGCAACTGACTTGCCCTGTATCCTAAAGTTCCGCCATAGGGCTGTCCTGTAATACCAACCTGAGTAATTCCCGAGATCGTTTTCTCAGAATTGCTTTTTCTTGTAATATAGTTGATAATACCTCCATCGGCACCATTTCCGTATATAGAGGAAGCTCCTTTGATAACTTCGATTCTTTCTATTACAGAAGGGTCAATCACTCTTATATCTCTCGCTCCGTTACGCAGAGGCGTAGATTGCGGAATTCCGTCAATCAGAACCAAAACCTGACGTCCTCTCAGGGTTTGCCCCGTATTGGAAGTTTGTCCGGAACTGGTTGCTAAACTCGGTACCGTGTATTGTAAAATGCTTGTAATATCAGAATTCACTGTTAATTGTGACTGTATCTGCTTTTGGTTGACAATGGTCACTGAACTTGGAATTTCCTTGATGTTTTCTTTTTTTCTGGAAGCGGTCAAAACAACGCCATCCACATCTTTTACATCTAATGAATCTTTTTGCTGAGCAAGTGTTATGACCGTAGCAAGTGATGCCACGGATAGTATTATTTTCTTCATTTTTTAATTCCTTTTTTCTTCTTTCCAAGCCATAGTAAAAATCCGGTTACAGGTAATGATGTGCAAACCAACCCTGCGATGAACCAAATAATTTTCCCGAATAATCCGAAATATGACCCAACGTGGATATCATAATTGGCATTGGCATATTTTTCTGCGTTGTTAAGCTTATGATGAGGTTTATTTGCTAATAGTTTTCCTGAATATTTGTCGAAAATCAATTGATTTCTGATGGAAAATTTTCCATCTTCACCATAAATGGTCACCGGAACATTCTTTAATTCCTTCCCTTTTTTATTTTTTCCGTTTAAAGGAATCCTGAAGCTCGATGAACCAGGATATAGTTTTTTAGTTTCCCAAACAACAAGATCAAAAATTGCATTGCTTTTTTTTAGTAATGAATCCGGAGATTTGATGTCTTTTTCTTTCGGAAGTTCCCAGGCACCGGAAAGTGTCATACTGAATGCATTCTTAACCCATGGATAGGCAAAGTAAATCCCGGACAAACTCAATAACAAAGCTATAAACGAAGCATAAAATCCCAGAATGTTATGGAGATCATAGTTCCTGCGTTTCCATGTTTTAACATTTTTCCAATCAAACCAAAGCCTTGTTTTTCCTGTTTTTTTGTTTTTCGGCCACCAAAGAATGATCCCTGTGATCAGCATGATGATGAATAAGACAACAGGAATTCCTACAACGTACTTTCCCCAATCTGATTTTAATAATAAGCTCCAATGGATGGCTTTCAAAATAGGGAAAAGATCATATTTCTCATTATATACACCCAGGATCTGCCCTGTGTATTGATTGACATAAATAAGCTTATTGATCTTTACTTCCTGAAAATAATTCCATGCCTGCTTATCCTTTTCATAGTACAAAAATTCATAAGATCTATTTTTGTCCAAAGGGATCTCGACAGAACTGACAGGATAATTTTCATTTATGGCCGATGAGACTTTTTCCTTTAGGACTTCTATAGGAAGCGGTATTTGTGTAATCGTTTCAGGTTTTACATAGATGACGTCTTTTCTGGTTTCATTTTGAATTTCGTCCTTGAAAACATACATCGTTCCTGTCAAAGCTACGATGAAGACAATCAAACCAATGGATAAGCCAAACCACAAATGTAGTTTGGCAGACCAATTTTTTGTAAAAGAAGGTTTCTTCTTATGAAGGTGCTTTTTCTTCATAAAGGTTTAAAAGCCGAAAACGAGAATTAAAATTTATAATTGAGGCTTAATGATAAAGTCCTTAATCTCTGTGGTGTAACTGTTGACCAGCCAGAGAAATACTTCTTGTTAGCTATATTGTCTAATTTTAAAATGATGCTATATTTGTCTTCTGTATAGGAAAGAGAAGAGTTCATAATAATGTAGCTAGGAAGAGGAAAAGCACCAGTATTACCTCTGTTAAGTGTATAAAACCTGCTTGCAGAGTTTCCCCCGAAACCAAGGCCAAAGTTTTTAAGTGCACCTTCTTGAACTTTATAGGTTGCCCAGAAATTAACTAAATTTTTTGGTCCGGCCTCTTCTGTTCTGTTTCCTGGATAACCCTCGTCGCCTTTTACGACATTACTGTAATTATAGCTATAACCAGCAATAACATTCATTCCTTGAATAGGACTTCCGAGTACACTAACTTCAACACCTCTGCTGTCAACTTCTCCCCCCTGATTAGTGTTCAGACCATTACCCATTACTTTATTTTTTACATTGATATCGTAATAACTTGCTGTAATAGAGAATTTATCACCTGCTAAATTTGCTTTAGTTCCAATTTCCCATTGATTTGCATGTTCTGGGTCAAAATATATAAATTCATTTGTGGGCTGCCCACTAACATCTGTTACATTTTGAGGACCTACGTATTGGAATCCGTTCATATAGTTTCCAAAGATTGAAACTTTATCTTGGATTGGTTGATACACCAATCCAAATTTAGGAGAAAAAGTAGTTTTTGGTTTTGAATCTGTTGTTGCATATAAAACTCTTCCTGTAAAATGATCAGCTCTAAGACTTATCATTGCGGATAAGTTAGGAAGGATATTAATCACATCAGAAACATAGGCGCTATACACTTTTGATTCTGCATTGCTAGGCTCTTGTGTTGCACCAGAAAGTACTGCATCTACGCCCGGTTTTGTAAGATTATTCCACTTAGTGTCAGTTTGGTTGACTATATTAACCAAACCATATTCAGCATAGTTTGTACCTCCTTGTATGAAGTTTTGCTCAAAATAGTCTAGACCGATGAGCAATTTGTTTTTCATATTACCAATATTGAAGCTCCCATTGAAGTTCTGTTGTATTCCAGTGGTATTAGTTTCTCCAGAAATATCAGCAATGTATCTTTTAAAATCACCTCCATTAGATTGATCCCACAAGTATTGGTAATAACCATTACTTTTTGTGTTGCTTCTGGAAACAATGGTTTTTGATTTCCAGTTATCTGATATTTTATAAACAGCAGTTGCTTGCAGGTTAAATGAATTATTATTTATTGTCAAATCATCACTAGTGTATGATTTTTTATAATTTTCTTTAAAAACTCCAATGGAATAAAAAGAAAGCGGAGCATATCTATTTAGAAAAATCATAGGTGCATTTGCAGACTCAGATGTTTTTATTTCCGTGTTGATATAAAAAGTCAATCTATCATTCGCAACAAATTTAACAGAAGGAGCGATGTAGAACGACTCGTTGAATCCTGCATCCTGAAATGTATTATTTTTCTGATATGCTACATTTACTCTTGCAAAAAGACTCTTGCTTAATGGTGTATTAACATCAGCAGTAATTCTATTAAGACCATAGCTTCCGTTAACATAGTTAACCTCTCCACCAAAATTATTATAAGGCTTTTTAGTTATTACATTAATTAAACCTCCGTAAGAAATTACACTTCCACCATATAATGTTCCTGATGGACCTTTGATAGCTTCAATAGTTTCAATTCCTGCAGGATCAAGTGTTCCGTTACTCAGACTCGGCATTCCGTTTACCAAAGTGGGCTGTAATGCAAAACCTCTCATTGTATAATATTCCCCGCCGTCATTTCCTCTTCCTGTTGATTCCCAAAGTCTGGCAATACCGGTAACGTTTTTCAGAGCATCGTTAAAATTGGTGACAACCTGCTCTGCAATTACATTTTTATTTACAGTATTGTAAACTTGTGGGTTTTCAATTTCCTTCAATGGCATTTTGTTCACAGATTCTCTGTCTCTAGTGATATATCCATGAACAACAACCTCATCTATATCATTTGACTTTTTAATCGTGTCATTTTCTTGAGCAAAAGCAAACGTGGAAACCAAAACCACAGCACTCACAATAATTTTCTTCATTAGGAAATAATTTTTGCAAAGGTATTATTTTTAATTATTCTAAATTAACAAATTTTGTGATTTTTATCAGATTAATAAGAATTGTTCCAAATAAAAAATCCTGCTGATTACTCAACAGGATCAATATTTATAGTTTTAAATCTTATTCTTAAGCCGGGATTTCTCCTTTGTATAAGAAAGAAACAATCTCCTTATTCACTTTATCAACCATCTCGCTAAACAAGTAGAAAGATTCTTGTTTATAAATCACCAATGGATCTTTTTGCTCATAAACGGCACCTTGTGAAGAACGTCTTAGGTCGTCCATTTCTCTCAAGTGTGTTTTCCAGTTCTCATCAATAATCGCTAAAGAAATATTCTTCTCGAAATCTGTGATCAGACTTTCACATTTGGTTTCGTAAGCTTCCTTCAAATCCGTAACAATGGTCATTGTTTTTGCGCCATCGCTGAAAGGAACCTGTATCATTTTGAACATAGAACCTTGGTTAAGATAAACGTTCTCAATAATTGGATAAGCTTTTTCCTTAAGAAGATTTAATCTCAAGTCATAGTCTTCTTTTGCTTTTTTGAAAACGATGTCTGTAAGAGCTGGAATCTGAATGCTTCCAAATTCTGACTCATTTACAGGGGCTTCCATTGTGAAATGTTTGATAATCTCGAATTCGAAATCTTTATAATTTCCTGTCGCTTTGGTCTGAGAAACAATTGCCGCAGCCGTATCGTAGATCATATTCACGATGTCATACTTCAAGTGGTCTCCAAACAAGGCATTCTTTCTTCTTTTGTAGATAACGTCACGTTGCTTGTTCATTACGTCATCATACTCAAGTAATCTTTTTCTGACACCGAAGTTGTTCTCCTCCACTTTTTTCTGAGCTCTCTCGATAGACTTGGAAATCATAGAATGCTGAATTACTTCACCTTCCTTATGTCCCATCCTGTCCATCATTTTAGCGATTCTTTCAGAACCGAAAAGACGCATCAAATTGTCCTCAAGAGAAACATAAAATTGAGAACTTCCTGGGTCTCCTTGACGACCAGCTCTACCTCTCAACTGTCTGTCAACACGACGAGAATCGTGTCTTTCTGTACCTATGATTGCTAAACCTCCGGCATCTTTAACCTCAGCCTTCAACTTGATATCGGTACCTCTACCAGCCATATTCGTTGCGATTGTTACAACACCAGGTCCACCAGCTCCGGCTACGATTTCTGCTTCTTTCTTGTGAAGTTTCGCGTTAAGAACTTGGTGTTGAATCTTTCTTAATTGCAATGCTCTGGAAAGTAATTGGGAAATTTCAACCGAAGTTGTACCTACCAAAACAGGACGTCCAGCTGATGTTAATCTCTCGATTTCTTCGATTACTGCATTGTATTTTTCACGATTGGTTTTGAAAACCAAATCTTGTCTGTCATCTCTTTGGATAGGTCTGTTGGTAGGGATTACCACAACATCCAATTTATAAATTTGCCAGAATTCTCCAGCTTCAGTTTCCGCAGTACCAGTCATACCAGCCAACTTGTTATACATACGGAAGTAGTTTTGTAAAGTAATCGTTGCAAAAGTCTGTGTCGCTGCTTCGATTTTTACATTTTCCTTAGCTTCAATCGCTTGGTGAAGACCGTCTGAATAACGACGACCGTCCATAATACGACCTGTCTGCTCGTCAACGATTTTTACTTCACCATCAATTACAACATATTCATCATCTTTTTCAAATAATGTATAAGCCTTAAGCAATTGGTTCATCGTGTGGATACGCTCAGACTTTACAGCAAAATCTCTGTATAATTCTTCTTTTGCAGCGAATTCTTCTTCTTTAGAAAGATTTTTCTTTTCTAATTCAGCGATTTCTGTAGCAATGTCGGTTAAAACAAAAAATTGAGAATCTTCATTACCTGCAGACATATACTCTACACCTTTGTCTGTTAAATCGATTTGATTGTTTTTCTCATCGATAACGAAATAAAGGTCTTTGTCCACAATTGGCATATCACGGTTGTTATCTGCCATATATTGCCCTTCAACTTTCTGAAGCAATGCACGGTTTCCACTTTCTGACAAGAATTTGATTAATTGTCTATTTTTTGGAAGACCTCTGTAAGCCTGAAGTAATTTGAAACCTCCTTCTTTGTTGTTTCCGTTTGCGATTAATTTTTTAGCTTCGTTGAAAATTGTAGAAACAGTTTTTTTCTGAACTTCAACAATTCTGTCAATTGACGGCTTAAGAACATCAAACTCTTGTCTGTCACCTTGAGGAACAGGACCAGAGATAATTAACGGTGTTCTTGCATCATCAATCAAAACAGAGTCAACCTCATCGACAATGGCGAAATTTAATTCTCCCTGAACTAATTCAGTAGGATTGGTTACCATATTATCTCTCAGATAATCAAAACCGAATTCGTTGTTCGTTCCGTACGTGATACTAGCCTGATAAGCTTTTCTTCTGGAATCTGAGTTAGGCTGATGATTATCGATACAATCAATAGTCAATCCGTGGAATTGGTACAATGGACCCATCCAAGCCGAGTCACGTTTTGCCAAATAGTCATTGACCGTTACAACGTGAACCCCTCTTCCTGGTAAAGCGTTAAGATAAATTGGTAAAGTTCCTACCAAGGTTTTACCTTCACCGGTTGCCATTTCTGCGATTTTTCCAGAGTGCAGTACGACACCACCAATAAATTGAGTGTCATAATGAACCATGTCCCAAACAACTGGCGTTCCAGCAGCATCCCAAGAATTTTTCCAAACAGCAATGTCTCCATCTAAAGCCACAAAATCTTTTGTAGCAGCCAATTCGCGGTCTCTGTCCGTTGCAGTAACTCGGATTTCTCCATTCTGAGCTAAACGTCGTGAAGTTTCTTTTACCAAAGCAAAAGCTTCAGGAAGAATCTCGTTAAGAACTTTCTCTTCAACCTCGTAAGATTCTTTTTTCAGACCTTCGATTTTGTTGAAAAGTGCCTCTTTTTCGTCAACGTTTGTGGAGTTTTTTACCTGCTCTTTTATTTCGTCTATTTGGGTAGTAAACTTAGCAGTGGCAGATTTAATTTTTTCCTTAAATTCTGCGGTTTTATCTCTCAGTCCATCATCAGATAATGCTTGGATTCCAGGTTCTACTGCTTTGATTTTTGCGACAACTTTTTTTACTTCTTTTAGGTCTTTAGCATTTTTGTCTCCCAAAAAACTTTTAAGAACTGTATTTAAAAAACTCATAATTTGCTATTTGCGGTTTGCACTTAGTTTTGGCTAATTGCGTTATTTATTCAATAAAAAATTTTGGCTTATAAAGAGCCAAAAAGAATTAATATTCGTCTTCGTTCCAAAGATAATCCTCATCTGTAGGATAATCGCTCCAAATTTCGTCAATCGCATCGTAGATTTCTCCTTCGTCTTCGATTGCCTGAAGGTTTTCTACAACTTCCATAGGAGCTCCTGTTCTAATTGCGTAGTCAATTAATTCTGCCTTGGTCATCGGCCAAGGTGCATCGCTTAAATATGATGCTAATTCTAATGTCCAATACATAATATTAAATTTTTTGCAAAAGTAAAAAAATAGGTGATACTTTATACATTTTGACCCTGATTTTCAATAATTTTTAAAAAATAATTTACAATTCAATAAATTTTAATATAAAAAACAGGTCAAATATCAATTAATCGTGTTTTGCCAAAAACCATTCCACAAATTTTTTTGTGCCATTTTGGAAGTTTGTTGTTGGGTTATAGCCTATCAGATGTCTAGCTTTACTTATATCTGCATTGGTTTTTTGGACATCTCCAGGTTGCATTGGCAGAAAATTCTTATTAGCTTTTTTTCCTAATGCGGCTTCCAAAGCAGAAACCATTTCATTGAGATTAATAACTTCACTTTCCCCAAGATTTAAGATTTCATATACACTATTGTTTTTTTCTAAATATTGAACAGATTTCAAAATCCCATCGATAATATCATCAATATAAGTATAATCTCTTGCTGTAGAACCATCGCCGTAGAAAGGGATTTGTTTATTTTCTGAAATTAACTTCGTGAATTTATGAATGGCCAGATCCGGTCTTTGCCTAGGCCCGTAAACTGTAAAAAACCTTAACTGAATCATATCAACATCATAAAGATGATGATAAACATGACCCAAGATTTCTCCCGATTTTTTAGTTGCAGCGTATGGTGAAATCGGATTGTCAACGTTGTCAGTTTCAGAAAATGGGATCTTTTCATTGTTGCCATAAACACTTGAAGATGAAGAGCAAATGAATTTTTTTATTCCGAATTCTTTACATAATTCCCAAAGATTCATAGTTCCACGGACATTCACCGCTTCGTATTCCAAAGGACGCTCAATAGAAGGGCGGACACCGGCTAATGCTGCTAGATGAATAATCAAATCTATTTTGTGATTTCTGAAAATCTCATCAAGACTATTTTTATCCCGAATATCTTGATAATAAAGGATATAGTTGTTTGATTTTGTTAACGATATTAATTGATGGATGTCACTTTCCTTATTACTGTAATCGAATTCAGTATTTTTATTTGTTGATTCTAAAGTATTTCTGACTTTTATTTTATAATCATAAAAATCATCAAAATTGTCAATATTAATGACAGAATGTCCATTTTTTAAAAGTTGTTCTACCAAATGAGAACCTATAAATCCACTTCCACCCGTAATAAGATAATTCATAACATCAATTGTGTTGCGAAGATAAGAATTAAACAAAAGAAGAACTATACTTTATTGTGTCTAGATGATATATTTGAAATTAATTAATATTGTATATTTTTATTCAACAAAATTTAATTCCAAACAAAATGCAATTCTCCGGACAGATCCTAAAAATGATTTCCCAAAACGGACAGCCAATCCAATATTATCTCAACCTGAAAAATGATTTGATTAATATGAATCAACTATTTGGAAAGGATTTGCACATCAAACATATCGGTTACCAATGTGTGAACTGTGGAAGTGATGAGAAAATCTACCGAATGGGATTCTGTAAAAAATGCTTTTTCGATAGTCCTTATGCTAGTGATACGATTATTCGTCCAGAATTGTCCACGGCCCACTTGGGAATTGCGGAAAGAGATTTGGAAGTGGAAAAAGAAATTCAGCTGGTTCCGCATATTGTTTATTTGGCTTACACGGGTGATGTGAAAGTTGGCGTTACTAGAGAACATCAGATTCCGACACGTTGGATTGACCAAGGCGCAACCTTTGCTTTGCCGATTGCCAAAACTGCAAACCGTTACGAAGCCGGAATGATTGAGGTTGAACTGAAAAAACATATCGCGGATAAGACCAATCCGAAAAAAATGCTTCAGGATGATTATGAAGACACATTGGACCTGATCGATTTCCGAAATAAGATAGCAGAATATTTTCCCAACGATTTCAAAAAATTTGTAGTGACCGAAGAGAATGTTGTAAAACTTGATTTTCCTTATGAAGCACCAGAAAAAATTAACGTTTTCACATTGGACAAAAAACCGGAATTCAGTGGGGCTTTGAGAGGAATCAAAGGGCAATATCTTTCTTTTGAAGGTGGAGATTTTATCAATGTAAGAGGACACGAAGGTTATGTGATTGAGCTTACAGTTTGATAATATGAAGAACCCTTTATTTTTTCTATTGTTAATCCTATTTTCTTGTTCAGGAAATTCTCAAAAAATTTCCAAAAAGGATATTTACACAATTGAAAAGGATAAAGAAACAGGTTGGTTTCGAGTTCATAACAAACAGAATAAATATGGTTTTATTGACAGAGATAGTTCTATAGTAATTCCGTTCGAATATGATTTTCTCAATCCTTTTGACGACAACAAACTATCCTATGGAAAGAAAAACGGAAAAGAATTATATATTAATAATAGAGGAGAAATAGTAGTCCAGCCTGTTTATGAAAAATTGGGGCTATATTCCGAAAATCTTCTTGTTGCAAAAAAAGATGGAAAGACAGGATATCTTGATAGTAAAGGTAATGTAGTAATTCCATTTAATTATGATAATTTCAATTCCTTTTATAATGGTTTAGCAATCATTTTTGAGGATAAAAAAGCTGGATTTATTGATGGAAAAGGGAGAATTGTAATTCCCATTATTTACGATGATGCGCGTAACGAACAAATAGACAATATTGTTATTTTAAAGAAAAATAAAAAGTGGGCTTTCTTTAATAATCAAGGAAAACAATTATCAGGTTTTATTTATGATGACGTTTTCCGAACAGACCATTATGATTTTTCAAAAGACATTTTCGACAGAAGTCAATCTACTTTGTCTAAAAACGGAGCTGTTTTAGTTTTAAAAGATAAAAAATATGAATTCCTCAATGAAAAAATACAACCCGCTTTTTCCAATAATAAGTTTGACTCCGCTACAGTTTTCGATGCTTTTAAAAATGCAATCGTCAAAAGAAATGGTAAGTATGGAATTATAAAACCAAATGGAGAGCTCAAAGTTCCGCTAGAATACGATTTTATTGAACCTTATGATACCAATCACGGTCATTATTCCGAGTATTATAATGCTAGAAAAGGAAAAATTTATTCCATTTTCAATCGAAATTTGAATAAAATTGGAGAATCCTATGAACCAATTTATAATGACTTCCGAACAGATAATCCTACTATTTCTTTTAAGAATATCAAAGGAAAATTTGGTTTAGCTGATAGGAATGGAAATATCAAAATTCCTTTTGTCTATGACGAAGAAATCAGATTTGAAGGAAATAATTATGCAATTGCGACCAAAAACAATAAAAAGGGAATCATTAATATGAGTGGACAAGAAATCTTCCCTTTTAGTTTTGATAATATTACAACACTTGATGATTTAGAAAATATTTTCGTTTTTCATAATAAAAATAAAGATAGAGTCATGAATATTAGTGGGAAAGTTTTGATTTCCGGATACGAAAATATTCACCCCGTTTTTTATGACCATTCAAAATTCATAGTTAAGAAAAATAAAAAGCTTGGTGTAGTTGATATTAATAATAAAATTCTTGCGCCAATTATCTATGATGAATTTTCTGATTGGGTAGAATATGGTCCCGAAAACAGACATATTGTTAAAATTGGTTCAAAATTCGGGATGTTGGAAGAGAAAACTTTCAAGCAAAAAATACCGGTAGATTATGATTTTGTTTTCATATCTCGCACTGTTGTTTTTGTAGGAAAAAATAAAAAGTATGGCATTATTGATTTGAATAATAAGATTCTTTGTCCATTAATTTATGATGAAGTGAAGCCAAGTTTTGTTTATGGCTTAGGTTTTGGAGAGGATAAAATATTGGCTAGAAAAGGGAAAGAATTTTTTGAAATTAATATCAATGGAAAGGTTCTGAAATCTGTTACTAGACAGGATTTTCAAGAAAAAACTAAATCTCCAAGAATAGAAATTCCAGAACCTCCACCACCACCAAAAATAAAATAATATGCTAAAAAAACTACTGAAAATTACTGCCATCATTCTTGGGAGCGTTTTGATTCTCATAGTTTTACTGAACATCGGATTCAGTCTTTGGCTCAAATATAAATTACCGGATTATCTCAAGACCCAAACGCCTTACGAGATTACTTACCAATCTCTGAATGTGGAAATCCTAAGCGGAAGCATTTCTGCCAATCAAATTAAAGTCAAAACTAAGCAACCAAATAACCTTGAAAGTGTAGCTCTTGACGGAAGTTTGGACAATTTGAATATCAGCAGATTAGGTATAATTGAGTTTTTGAAAAACAACCAAATCGAAGCTAATTCTATTAAGCTGACAAATCCTAATTTAAAAGTCAGATTAGCCAAACCAAAACCAGAAAAAACCCTAAAAAATCCAATTCCTTTTACCATCAAAAATATTGAAATAGAAAAAGGAAATATAGAGATTCATAAACCAGATAACACCAGACTTTTCTCTGCAAACAATCTTAATCTTGATGTAAAGAATCTTAGTCTGAATCAGAATCCGGAAGAATTACCTTTTGCATTAGACAGTTATAAAATTTCCGCCAATCAGTTTTATGCGCAAATCAGCGATGTTTATTCTTTGAATTCCTCAGAACTGAAAACTGTTAATGGACAATTGACGATTATCGATTTTGAATTAAAACCATTAATTGATTTTAAAAATTGGGAACAGAATTTCAAAACTCAGAAAACGCTTTTCGATGTTAAAAGTAAAAGTATTTCTTTCGACGATTTGATATTTAATAAAAAGAAACTGAGTTTCAAAAACGCTCAGGTCATTGACCCGGTTTTTGTTTTGCAAAATCTTGATAATAAAGTTGTTAAACTGAATAAAGAAAAGTCAGGCTTTAATATAGATTTTGAAAACTTTGATATTAAAAACGGGCAATTTTCTATTCTGAAATCAAATGGGAAAAAGTCACTTTCCTTGACGAAATTTGATGCAAATTTGAAAGAGTTTGTAATGAATGAAGAAACTTCGAAAAACAAAATTCCTTTCACTTACAAAGATTATAAAGTTTCCGGAGATCAGTTTTTTTATGATGCTGGAAAATATTACAATATGGATTTGTCAAGCTTCCAAATGTCTTCGCAAAACATTGATTTAAAGAATTTTAAATTAAAACCAAAAGTTTCAAGAGCTGAGTTTGTAAGAATGATTCCAATGGAAAATGACTTGTTTGATATTTCTGCCAACAGAATTCAGTTATCTGGAATTAATTGGAAATTCGAAAATGATAAGCCGAATATCAAACTGAAGAATGCGAAGCTCACCAATGTTGACGCCAACATCTTCCGAAGCAAAATTCCGAAAGATAATCCGAAAGAAAAGTTGCTTTATTCCAAATTATTGAGAACAGTTAAATTTCCTTTAGTTGTTGAAAATCTGAATCTTATTCAGTCAAAACTGGTGTACGAAGAAGATACGCCGGATTCTCACGGACCCGGAAAAGTGATTTTCACTCATTTCAATATGGATGTCAAAAATCTGAATTCCAATAAACAAAAAGGAGTCAATACAAAAGTTCCTATTGTAATCAATTGCAAATTTATGGATGTATCCCCCATGAAAGTGAATTGGAATTTCAATACGGCTGATATGCGAGATAATTTTACGATTTCGGGACATATCAATGACTTACCGGCTGTTGATATCAATCCGTTTATCAAACCCTACCTGAATGTTTCTGCGACAGGAACAATTACAAGCCTCAACTTTGACTTCAAAGGGAATAATGATATTATGAACGGAAAATTCAAAATTACTCATAAGGATTTGAAGGTCAGCCTTCTTGATAAGGAAACAAGAGAAAAGAAGAAGTTTCTATCTGCGGTTATTAATCTTGTGGTTAGAAAAGATTCGAAACAATTTCCGGAATCTGTGGATGTTTATGTTGAAAGAAACAAAGAAAGGTCATTCTTTAACCTGTTCTGGAAAGGTATTGAAGATGGTTTGAAAAAAACTTTAATCAGTATCAATGTTGATAAAGTGAAAAAAAATGTGGAAGATGTAAAAGAGACAGTGAAAGAAACAAAGAAGAAAATACGGGAAGCTAAAAATAGTATTTCCGGAAAAAAGAAATAAGGTTCTGAAAGCACAAACCTTAATCTATAATCATGTCTTCAATTTTTAAACGAACCGTTTCAGATTTTAAATTCTGAATAATAGAGTAGAGTTCCGGAAAGTCTGATTTTAGTTTTTCCCAGTTTTGACTTAACTCAAATAGATTTTCTATACCTTGTTCCAGGCTTGCTAGAAAATGTGCTTTCCTTTGAATTAATCCTCGGAAGCCATAAGCACCTAAAACCTGCAGAAATCGCATCAGCTTCATCCAATTAAATGATTCATTCAAACCATTTTTATCTGCTTCATCCTTCCAAAAAGATAAATAATAATCCAGCATTTCTTCTTTGAAATCATTAGGAAAATTAGCCTTTGCCTGATAGAGAAACGAAATAACATCATAAGTGGCAGGCCCTTCCATTGCTGATTGATAATCGATGAAGAAAACCTCGTCTTTTTCATTCACCAAAATATTTCTGGATTGAAAATCTCTAATCATCAAAGTTTTAGGGGTGAGTTTCTGAATGTTTTCCGAAATTGCTTTAAACTCTTTCAGGAGCGATGATTTATGATATTCGATTTCAAGAATATCAACAAGTAAGTTTTTGAAATAATATAAATCATGAGTAATTGGCAAATCGTCATAGCTTTCGTATTCAAAACTCTTACTGAAATCTACTTTTCCCAGTGTTTTTGTCTGAAGATTGAATAGCTTCTCAAGGCTTCTTTTAACCAGATTTTTTACTCGTTCAGATAATCCATCTTCAGAAATAACTTCGGAAAGTGTTTTACGGCCTAAAAACTCTTGAATATAAAGATTTCTTTCAGAATTGATTTTGAAAATTTTAGGCGTATTAAGATCCAGACTTTGAAACAATTCTGTAAAATAGAAAAAAGCTTCATTTTCACGATTGTTTTCATTGTAAGTAATGATAAAATTCTGATTGCCTGATTTTCCAATATAATTGATTCTCGAAGAGCCGCTTTGCGGAAGAGCATTGAAAAAGTACGCTTTTTGTCCTAAAAATTCTTCAAAAAATTTCTGATGATTCTGCATAGAAACAAAGTTAATTAATAATAGACTTTGAAGCACGAAAAATTGTAATTTTACTCTATGAAAGATTTTTTGCCAGTTCTGAAGATTCTCTTGAGATTCGTCATAATCTACATCGTTTTGGTCTTGTTGTATCAGCTCTATCTCAATGGTTACGAGGCAGAAGTTGTAGATCCTTTTACAAGATGGGTGGCAAAACAGGTGGCATTTTTACAAAATAAATTAGGTTTTCCAACGGTTTTGGTTGATAGTTTGAGCCTTCATAGCGTTTTGTTCCAGACGTCGGGAAAATTCACGACGAGAATGGTAGAAGGCTGCAATGTCTTTTCGGTGGCTATTCTTTTTGCCGCTTTCATTTTTGCTTTCTATAAAGGCAGAAAAACGTTTTTGTATGTATTGGCAGGGCTAATAATCCTTCATGTTCTGAATGTTTCCAGAATTGCATTATTGAATATTATTTTTCTTAAATATCCCCAATACGAAAAAGTGGGGCATGATTATGTTTTTCCGGCAATTATATACGGGGGAGTTGTCATTCTTTGGTTGATTTGGATTCAGTTTTTTGCTTTGAAGAAAACTGTAAAATCCTAATTATCAATCCCGATTTTTAATGTTAATGACTTTAAATGTTAATTCTTTGCAATTAATAGTGTTTATTTTTGTATTTTTATCGCCTAACACACGAGAAACAATGGAAAATAAATTTATTAATGAAGCTAAGCTTTTCGATATTTCTTTATTGAATCAAACCGATTCGAATATTTTACAATTCGTTTTATAGAAACTTTACTCTTAATAGGAAAATCGTGAATTTATGTTTTTTTCAATCTGTTGGATTGAAAGTTCTGTAATTCAATTTCTTTCTCAGACTTCAAATTTTTTGTAAATGTTCCCTTTCTTCTATATTTTGATTTTTCAATCTCTAAAAGGTTATAAAAATGCTTAGATTTTTTTGTGTTTTATTTGGTGTTCTCGGTTTGGTAGCCATCCGTGGAGTAGAGGATCACTTCTTCTATGATCCGTTCCTGATTTTTTTCAAAACAGCGAATCATTCTGCTGGTTTTCCAAATTTTACTTGGGGAAAATTGATTCTGAGCCATCTTTTTAGATTTGGACTGAATACTTTTTTCTCATTAATAATCATTCATTTTCTATTTCAGAATAAGGAATGGACAAAGCAGGCTTTTATATTGATTCTATTGGTTTTTGTAATCGTATTTCCGATTTATCTGTTTTGTATTTATGATAGATTCCAGTTCGGATACTTATTTTCTTTTTATGTCAGAAGATTCGTTATTCAGCCTTTGACGGTTATTCTGATTATTCCAATTTTTTATTACAGAAAGAGGATTTTACAGAATTAATTTTCAATCGTATGCTTATCCGGCTGAGAAATATTCTCACCATTCCATTCGATTTTTTTGGTAAAAACGTGCTGACGAACCGGGCATTCAAAAATCTGGCAAATAGCACAGGATGTTGGTTTGCAATCATCCATATGAAAATTAAATTCAACTGAACGATCTGTATTTTTAGCAATCAGTTTGATAACTTCTTCCATTTCGTCGTGAGCAGTTCTCAGTTCAAAATACCAAGGTAAAGTCAAATGAGCATCGATATGAAGTCTGCTTCCAAACTGTTGGATTTTCATATTATGGACATCAATCCATTCCGGTTTTCGACTTTCATTAAGGAAAGAAGCTAATCTGTCAAGCATTTCCGGATCGGCTTCATCCATAATTCCACTCAAGGATTTTCGGATGATTTTGTATCCAATGACAATGATATAAATTCCTAATGATAATGCGACAACAGAATCTATCCAAACTAGTTTTGTAATGCTAACTAATATTAAACTGAGAACTACACCGAAAGTCGTAATTGTATCACTTTGCAAATGTTTTCCGGAAGAGACAAGTACGATAGAGTTTTCTTTCTTCCCTTTTTGTATGGAGATATAGCCGATAATGTAATTGATAATTGCTGTGGCGGCAATGATCCAAATTCCGAGATCTAATTTTTCAAGAACCTTTCCGGAGATCAGGCTATTAGTTCCTTCATAGATAATCATTACACCGGCAATGCTAATCAGAGAGCCTTCGATAGCAGAAGTGACGAATTCTACTTTTCCGTGTCCGTAAGGATGATTTTCGTCTTTTGGTTTTGCGGCAAGATATAAGGAATAAAGTCCCAAAAATGCACTGATGACATTCACGATACTTTCCATAGCATCGGAAAATACGGCATCAGAATTTGTTAGTTTCCAAGCAACTAATTTTCCTGCAAAAAGAATGACGCCGGCAACAGCAATCCATTTCTGAAATGCAATATTGGAATTTGTTTTTTTATTTGTTTTCATTGCTAAAAAAAGAATCTTCGAAATTTCGAAGATTCTTTAGATTTTGTTAGTTTAAACTAAGTTGTTTGCTACAAGGTATTCTGCAATCTGAACTGCGTTGGTAGCAGCACCCTTTCGGAGGTTGTCTGCCACAATCCAGAGATTGAGCGTTTTCGGTTGCGAAAGATCTCGTCTGATTCTTCCTACGAAAACCTCATCCTTTCCTTCCGAATAAAGAGGCATTGGATATTCGTTATTTTTCACATCATCCTGAAGAACAACACCAGGTGTTTCGGAAAGGATTTTTCTTACTTCTTCCAGATCAAATTCGTTTTCAAACTCAATGTTTACACTCTCAGAATGTCCACCTTGTACAGGAACTCTTACTGCAGTAGCTGTCAAATTGAACGTATCATCACCCATGATTTTTTTAGGTTCTTTCATCAATTTGATTTCTTCTTTCGTATAATCATCATCGGCAAAAACATCGCAATGTGGCAATGCATTTTTGAAAATCTGGTAAGGATAAACTTTTTCAGGGCTTTCTCCTTTGATCTCAGAATTTAATTGGTCAACAGCAGCTTTTCCTGTTCCAGTTACAGATTGATATGTTGAAACAATGACCCTTTTGATATCGTATTTCTGATTCAACGGATGAAGAACCATTACCAATTGTATTGTAGAACAATTGGGATTAGCAATGATCTTGTCTTCTTTTGTCAGAACATTAGCGTTGATTTCCGGCACCACCAATTTCTTAGTCGGATCCATTCTCCAAGCTGACGAGTTATCAATCACTACCGTTCCAACTTCGGCAAACTTCGGAGCAAACTCCAAAGATGTTCCACCACCGGCTGAAAAAATAGCGATCTCGGGTTTGACTGCAATAGCGTCGTTTATGCTTACGATAGTGAATTCCTTGTCCTTGAATTTAACCTTGTTTCCAACAGATCTCTCTGATGCAACAGGAATTAATTCGGTGATTGGAAGATTTCTCTCCTCCAAAACTTTCAGCATAACTTGTCCAACCATTCCGGTTGCGCCTACTACAGCTACTTTCATTGTTTTTTGATTAATTTAAATTGTTAATTGTTTATCCGAAAACTCTTGCCCAAGGGAATGCAAATACGAATAATGCAATTGCAACCAATCCTAATGATACAAGAGGAATTGTTAATTTGTCGTTAGATTTTACTTTTTTGTTGATGATGGTCATGATAACCGCTGCAATCAACATAGAGAAAGGGTGCTCCACATACTGGAATCTCAGGTCTGCGTTTTTCATGACAGCTGCCATATCCAATCCTTTTGTAATATTAGTAATCAACATAATGATTCCAATCAGGAACTGAACGTGAAAAAAAATCATCGTAAAAAGCGTTACTTTTCTAAATGCCTTCGAAATGTTTCCGCTATAGCCAAACATCGTGACTAATAAGAGAACTAAAAACACAGCAACCAGCAAAAGTTCAAGGTAAGCAAAACCTTTGTGTGCGTGCAAAAGAATGTTATAAAATTCCATATCCAGATTTTTGATTGACAAAGATAGAAAAATCCCGACAGATTGCCGGGATTTGAGTTATTAATTAAAACTATTAATTGTTTTAGAATTTGTACGAGATAGAAGCAGCCCAAGTTCTACCGAAACCGAAGAATACGGTATTGCTTGTGTCAATTCCTTTATAGAAATTCAAAGGATTGTTGATGTATGCATTATATGATGCTTGAGCTTGTGCGTCGGTATTTGTAGCTGTTTTAAAATCTGCCAACTCTTTAATGTGTGTTGATGTTTTACCGTCAGAAATATAAGTTGTATCTAGCAAGTTATAAACATTACCCGTCAAAACAATCTTGTGCCCGTTGTTAAGATTAATACCGTAAGATAAACCTATATCAAACAAATTATAACTAGGGTATTCTAAAGCGCCCTTTTTACCATTATTAGTAATGTCTCCATTTGGTTGTACATATACATCGCTAAAGTTGATTAATCCATAATAATTATCATAATAATTCCAATTTCCGAAAACGCTTAGATTTTTAATTGGTTTTACAGTAAATCCTAAAGCTGCGGTAGTTTGTGCAGCGTCAGAAACTTTCACTTTATCTAATGCAAATTCTACGTCGGTTTTACCATTTAACATAATTGGTGTTCCATTTTCATCATAAAGATTTCCTTGAGCGTTCCCTTTATATTTCCAATCGCCTACAGACAACATTACGTTGAAAGACAAATAATCTGTGGCTTTTACAGTTCCTTCAAATTCAACTCCCATGTGGACTTCGTGAATACCTGTTAAGTTTGCGAAGGGTCTGTTGTAATTTCCTCCAGCTGGATTTGGAACAGTAATACCAGTAAATCTATTATATCTGTCCTTCCAAGAAGTATAATATAAGTTGACATTAGCATTAAAAATACCACTTCGGAAACCATAACCTAGTTCTGCTGAGGAAATTTTTTCGTTTGTTAATAAAGGATTTACAATTTGCTGATTACCAGTTGCTCTTCCATCAGTTAGGGGAGAATTATAAACAGAATTGAATAATGGTTGTTTCTCATAATAACCAACATTTGCGAATACATTGTGCTGTTCATTAATATTATAGTTAGCACCAGCTTTTGCGTTAAATCCGAAAAGATATTTAGTACTCGTTTTTTGATTTACGGTTTGACCTTGTTGTAAGGTTCCGTCTTTTAACCAGTTATCAATTCTTTTATAGCCTTGTTCAGAAGCAGAACCTTGAATGAAAGCCGATACTTTTTCATTAGAATATTCCAACTGTCCAAAAACTCCACCCCAAAGAACTTCACCATCATAGTTTCTATAAACAATCTGATTTTTATCCTTAATAGCCGCTGCAAAAGGGTTTGCAGAAGGCTTTGGGTTTTGTACAAACGTTACATCATAAGGAGCTGAGTTCATATTATCTCCCTCAACATATTTTGTATTACCCCAAAGATCTGTCAAAACACCTGGGTGATATCCATAATAATATCTTAAGTCAATTCCGGCAGAATAGTTCCAGTTATCATTGATCTTATGTTGGAAATTAGATAATAATCCATACCAGTCATGAGAATTGATACTTGCTCTTCTTGCAAATCCATTAGTTCTTGTAGCAACTCCTGGAGTAGCATTAGTTGCTGTATAATTAGAATTATTAGCTGTCCAGCTAAATGTTCTTGTTCCTTGATTCCAAGCTACGAGGTCGTCAAAACGAATCAGTCCATTTTCATCTTTGAAAAAAGCATCATTGATCCCTTTTGAGTTTGTATTAGGTCCTGTACCACTTGTTTTATTTCCAACAATACTTCCGATAACTCCAGTTCCTCCACCTCTACCCCAAGATGCATATCCTACAGTTGATAATTTTGATTTTTCTGAAATTTTCCAATCCCAGTTTATAGACATTATCGGCTTGCTATAGAAGTTGATGGATTGAGACATTACATCACCATTTAGATAACCCCAGTTAGAATTGTATCTTCTATTTGGCTCATCTACCCCATTTCCATATTTAATAAAGTTTGCAATAGAACTTTGGAAGTTTTGCATGTGCCATTGAGGGGCTCCTGTAAAAGTGAACTGGAAATCATGATTCCCCTTTTGATATCCTAATGCAAAATAATAATTGTAAGCTTCAAATTCGGAAGCATCAATATAAGTGTTACCAGCAGTCCTTGACATCAAGAATGAAGTAGACCAACCGGTTGCAGATTTTCCTGTATTGTAAGAGAATAGAGTTTTAAGATAACCATCGTTACCTACGCCAACAGTTACATTACCCTCTCTTTTTTTATCCGCTGCTCTTGTAATAATATTAACAGTACCACCAACAGAGGCAATAGCTAATTTGGAAGAACCAAGACCTCTTTGTATTTGCATTGCAGAAGTTACATCAGAAAGCCCTAGCCAGTTACTCCAATAAACAGCTCCATCTTCCATTCCGTTTACAGGAACACCATTGATCATTACTGCGGTGTTGTTAGTATCAAAACCACGGATATTCATACGTCCGTCTCCAAAACCACCGCCACCTTTTGCAGCATAAATTGAAGGAGTTGATTTTAAAATCTCTGGAAGTTCTTGATTTCCAAGTCTTTCTACAATGTGCGCTTCTTTAATTGTAGAAACAGCAACAGGGGTTTTTCTATCTTTTGCCAGATCGGCAACACCTGTTATTACAACTTGCTCGATTTCATTTTCTTTAGATAATGTATCCTGTGTGGATTGGGCAAAGTAGAAACTTGCTGTTGTCATTGTCAGTGCTAAAGCCAACACTGGTTTTTTCGATAACATTTTCATTTTTTTAAGATTTATGTCGCAAAAGTCTTAAAAAAATTAATACGTTCTGTTAATATAGTGTTAAATTTTTAATGCTTTGAGACTCAGGTCAATATTGCTCGATGAGTGAGTTAAGGCGCCAGCTGAGATAAAATTAACTCCGGTTTTCGCCACCGAATTTAACACTTCACGTGTAATTCCGCCAGATGCTTCTGTTTCAGATTTTCCGTTTACGATTTTCACGGCTTTGGCCATTGTATCAACATCCATATTGTCAAACATAATTCTGTCTGCTCCAGATTTTACTGCCTCTTCGACTTCTTCCAGATTACGGGTTTCGACTTCTATTTTAAGTTTAAGTTTGTTTTTCTTAACGTAATCTTTCGCCATTTTCACAGCATTGGTAATACTTCCATTGTAATCGATGTGATTGTCCTTCAGCATGATCATATCATAAAGCCCATATCTGTGATTGGTTCCTCCACCAATGGCAACCGCCCATTTTTCACAAACTCGGAAATTAGGTGTGGTTTTTCTTGTATCGAGCAATTTTGTCTTTGTTCCAATTAATCTGGAGTCCCAATCGTGAGTCATCGTTGCAATTCCGCTCATACGTTGCATACAGTTCAGAACCAAACGTTCTGTTGAAAGGATTGACCTTGCTTTCCCGGTTACTATAAAAGCAATATCTCCTTTTTTTGCAGATTCTCCATCTTTAATGAAAACTTCAACTTTAAGATTCTTGTCAAAAGTCTTAAAAATGATTTCCGCCAATTCAACACCTGCCAAAATGCAGTTTTCTTTTACCAAAAGTTGAGCTTTCTGCTCCAAATCTTTCGGGATGGTTGAAAGCGTAGAATGGTCACCATTTTGGATGTCCTCTTCCAAAGCTGTTCTGATGAATTCTTTTAAAACTTTATCACTGGCGTAAGATGGTCTTTTCATAATTTGAAATTTGTGTAAAAATATAAAACCCTTCCAGAGTTTCAAACTTTGAAAGGGTTTAATTATTTAAAATAATATTTATTCATTAATTAGAAGTGGTTTCGTAGCCAAATCTTTATTATAAAATGCACCTTTATTTTCTTTCATTTCGAGAGAATGCTTAATAATTAAATAAGAAACATTCACAAGATTCCTCAATTCAGAAAGTTGTGGCGAAAGTATGGAATAATTATAAAGTTCCGTCACGGCTTCATAGATTTCTCGTTGTTTCTTTTTAGCCAATTCCAATCTCGCATTGCTTCTTACGATGGCAACCAAATCACTCATCATTTCCTGAAGTTGTTTTCTGAGATAAGTTACAAGAACCATTTCATCCATCATTTTCATTCCTTCCTCATTCCATTCTGGAACGGCTTTCAGATCATCAAAATTGAAATCGTTTTCTTTTAACAGTTCAACCGTTTTCATAGCGGCATTGTGTCCAAAAACCAAACCTTCTAATAAAGAATTCGATGCTAATCTGTTAGCGCCGTGAAGTCCGGAATTGGTACATTCCCCAACGGCAAATAGATTTTTAATAGAAGATTGACCTTCTTTATCAACCTCGATTCCGCCCATCAGATAATGACAAGCAGGAACAACCGGAATCAATTCTTTGAATGGGTCAATGCCTTCATCCAGACATTTTTGATAGATATTCGGGAAGTGATTAATGAATTTTTCTCTATCCATTTCTCGGCAGTCCAAACCAACATAATCGTCTCCACTTATTTTCAGTTCATTATCAATTCCTCTTGCAACGATGTCACGAGAAGCTAATTCTTCTCGCTCATCATATTTTTGCATAAATGGTTTTCCATTTTTAGTACGGAGTTTTGCGCCATCGCCACGAACAGCTTCGGAAATTAGGAACAGCATTCCATCTCTTTTAGAATACATCGCTGTTGGATGAAATTGATAGTACTGCATATTGGAAACTTTACCTTGTGCTCTGTGAACAAAGGCAATTCCGTCTCCCGTTGCAATGATTGGATTGGTTGTGTTTTTATAAACGTGACCAGCTCCTCCGGTTGCAACCAAAGTAATTTTCGAAGTGATTTTTTTGATTTTCTTATTCTGCTCATCAAGAATATAAGCACCATAAGCATTGATATTTCCTTTGTCCAATTCTTTTCCCGGAACGTGGTGCTGGGTAATCAAATCAATGACATAATGATGAGGAAGCATCTCGATATTTGGAGAATTTCTGACTGTTTCCAGGAGAGCTCTTTCGATTTCAAAACCCGTGATGTCTTTGTGATGGACGATTCGGTTTTCCGTATGACCGCCTTCTCTTCCCAAAGAATATTTTCCTTTTTCCTGGTCAAATTTTGCGCCCCATTCAACAATCTCATTGAAACGATGTGGGGCTTCTTCCACCACCATTTTTACAATGTCGGGATTATTGATGTAATCTCCGGCGCGAAGCGTATCATCAATATGTTTTTGGAAATTATCTTTGGAAAAATCTGTTACAACCGCCAATCCGCCTTGTGCATATTTGGTGTTGCTCTCGTCCTCATTGGATTTTGTAACGATTGTTATTTTAGTTTCCGGTAATTGTTCGGCAATTTTAATGGCATAAGATAAGCCCGAGATTCCGGAACCGATTACAAGAACGTCTGTTTTTATCATTTTAATTTTGAAATTGTAGGATTATTAAAGACATCAAATCTTTGGATAATTGTCAGGATTGGATTTGGCAAAACGAATGCCGTAAACCTTGACTACTTTTTTCTCTTCATTAATAATATAATGAACCATAACAGGAAAATTTTTGACTTGTCTCACACGAAACTCATCAAATCTTATTTGGAAATAGGGAATTTCTTTAAGTTGGTTTAATGTATCATTGAAATTAGTAAGGAATCTTGCCTTAAGTTCTTTAGAAATTGTTCCATAATAATCACTTGCATCTCTAAGGTCAGATTTCGCACTTTTTAGAATTGAAACTTTGAACATTATAAAAAGTTATGTTTGATAGCATCCCAATCTTCAAAATCTTCTTCTTTAGCTTCTGCAAGACGCTTTCTCATCAGTACTTTCTCTTCTTCAGGAATTTCAAAATTAAATTCTTCTTCTTTCGGAAAAATGATAACCTCAGCATATTCAGCATCAAAATTTTCTGGAAGTTCTATGCTCAGCTTATGGTTTTTAACCTCAACGATTTGTCTGATTGCATTCATTTTAAATTGAATTAAAAATTAAAATTACAGAAATTTGATGAACTTATCCGCAGGTTTTCTCACTTTTTTGAAATTTTGAAAAATATCATCTTCTGCTCTGTAACCAAGTGCAAGAACGACAGCAATTTTTTCGTGTTCTTTATCGATTTTTAGAACATTTTCTATGATTTCAGATTTGAAGCCTTCCATTGGGCAAGTATCGATTTCTTCTTCTGCAGAAGCCATTATCAATGAACCTAAAACGATATAACTCTGTTTTTCGGACCAGCTTTCCAGTTCTTTTTGGGTGTAATTTTCTAAGAAAAGATTGATGTTGTTTCTAAAAGCAGACAGTTGCTCCAAAGTTACGCCACGCTCATTAATAATATGACTGAAATAATTATCAACGTACTCCTTATTAATATGGGTTTTTGTGACCAAAGCAACCAAATGCGAGCAAGTCGATATTTGTGAAGGATTATAAAAAGCCGGAATCAATTTCTGAATTGTCTCGTCATTTTCCACGACCAAAAGATGATAAGGCTGCAGTCCTAATGAGCTTACAGACAGTCTTCCAGCTTCCAGGATATTGTTCAGTTTTTCAGAAGAAATCTTTCTTCCGTCAAATTTTTTCACGGAATATCGCCAGTTAAGTGCTTCTAAATAGTTCATATAACAAATATAGGCAATTTGAAATTTTAGTTAGAATGATTTTAAATAATGAAACATTTCTAACCGATTTTTTTAATTCACTCATTGCAAAGGCTTTATAATAAGGGTTTTTGCAATAATTCATTTTAATCGATTTTAAATCAAATCATTAGCCAATAAAGCTTTGAAACCAAAAAGTTATAAACATTAAGTATAAAAGTGGGCAAAAGTGGTAAAATGTGGTAGATTTTTATATAAATTTGCTCCAAATGAAAAACTTCATTGGAACATACGAATGTAAAATAGATGACAAGGGGCGCATCAAACTGCCTGCTTCGCTTACGAAGCAGATGGAACATTTTGCAGATGAGCCATTTGTAATCAAGCGTTCGGTGTTTCAGAAGTGTCTTGAGGTTTATCCAATGAAACCTTGGGAAAAACTGATGGCAAAAATAAATGGTCTGAACCGATTTGTGAAAAAAAATGCAGATTTCATCAGGATGTTTACAGCCGGTGTCAAAACTGCTGAGCTGGACAACGTTGGTCGTCTGCAAATCAGTAAGGATTTAACGCAATTTGCAAATCTTGGAAAAGATATCGTGATTACGAGTGCAGGCGAATTGTTTGAGATTTGGGATAAGGATTCTTATGAACAAGTTATCTCGGTCAGTGAGTCTGATTTCGCCAGTCTGGCGGAAGATGTAATGGGAAACCTTGATTCTGAGGAATCAAATCAATAGTTAAAAAAGAATAATTAATTAGGTTCTGAAACCAATAATTAAATCATTTATCAACCATCATTCATCAATTATAGAAAGTATGTATCATAATCCAGTCTTATTAAAACAAAGCGTAGACGCTATGGTGACCAATCCGGATGGTGTTTACGTGGATTGTACTTTTGGCGGTGGAGGTCACTCAAGAGAGATTTTGAGCCGACTTTCTGATAAAGGAAGATTGTTTTCTTTTGACCAAGATTTGGATGCTCTGAAAAATGCGATTGATGACCCGAGATTTACTCTGGTGAATCAGAATTTCAGGTTTTTGGAAAACTCGATGTTGGCTTATGGGATTTCTCAGGTTGATGGGATTTTGGCAGATTTAGGCGTTTCTTCTCATCAGTTTGATGAGGCAGAAAGAGGATTTTCCACAAGAAGCAATGCGCCACTGGATATGAGAATGAATGTGATGCAAGGTCTTGATGCAAAGAAAATCATCAACGATTACGAAGAAGAGGATTTGGCGGACATTTTTTATCATTACGGAGAACTGAGAGAAGCTAGGAAATTGGCGAGAGAAATTGTTCATCATAGAAAATCAAAAAAGATTGAAACAACCGGGGATTTGAAAAATCTCTTCAGTTATATTCCGGCTTTTAAGCAGAATAAATTCTTTGCCCAGGTTTTTCAGGCCATCAGAATTGAAGTCAATCAGGAGCTGGAAGTTTTGAAAGAAATGTTGGTTCAATCTTACAAAATTTTGAAAACCGACGGCAGGTTAGTCGTAATTTCTTACCATTCTCTGGAAGACAGACTGGTAAAACGTTTCTTGAAAAACGGAATGTTCGAAGGTGAACCTCAGCGTGATATTTACGGAAATTATGCGAAAGCTTTTGAATTATTAAAGACAAAAGCAATCATTCCGGATGATAAGGAAATTGAAGAAAACTCTCGTGCAAGAAGTGCGAAAATGAGAATAGGAACGAAGTTGTAAATGATAGATGATAGGCGATAAAATGATTATCAATTATCATTCATCAATTATCAATTATAGAAACGTGGCAAAGCAGACAACCTATAATAAGCAGAAAAAGAAACTCACTTTTATGGATATCATAAAAGGGAATTTTCTTAATCGTGATGAGGTAAAAGCGCATTACAAATATTTCTTGTTCATTTTCGGATTGTTGATGGTGATGATTTACAGCAATCATCTGGTTAACAAAAAAATAGAACATGTTAACAAACTAAAAGAAGAGACGGAAGAATATAAATCCCGAAACGCCTACGCGCAAAGCAGGCTGATAAAAATAAGAATGGAATCCGAACTGGGAAAAGAAATGGTTCAGGATTCTCTGGTGAGTTTGGAAAGCCACCCGATGAAATTATTGATAAAAGTTGACAGTACAGATGATAAAGCAACCCAATAACAATTACGAAAAAAAGCGTTCCAATGCGTTGAAGTGGGGCTACCTTTTTGTTTTGGGAGCTTTCATTTTGTTTGTCATTTTTTTAACAAGGATTTTGATTCTTCAGAATACCAATGTTGAGGAATTCGAAAATAATTACATCAGCAAAAATTACCGTGAAGCAACTTTAAAGGCTGCTCGTGGAAATCTTTTCGCTTCCGATGGCTCTATCTTGGCAACAACGGTAATGCGTTATGATATCTACCTGGATTTCAAATCGATGAGAGATACAATTTATTCCAATAATATTGGCGCTTTGACAGATTCTCTCAGCAAAATGTTCGATAAGCCGCGAAGCTATTTCAGGGCAAAATTAGACGCTCAGAATCAGAAGAATAACCAATATTATCTTTTAGCAAAAGGACTTGATTTCGATGAGTATGACAGAATCCGAAACTTCCCGATTTTCAAAAAAGGGAAAAATAAGGGAGGTTTCATTGTAGAAAGAAATTTCCGAAGAGAATTGGCAACATCTCAAATCGGAGCCGGTACCATCGGAGCTGATAACGGCGAATCAAAATCTGGACTGGAAGGTGCTTTCAGTAAGTTCTTAACAGGAATCGACGGGAAACGCCTGGAGCAAAAAATCACTTCTACACAATGGAAACCAATTGATTACTGGAAGGTTCAGGAGCCTGTTGATGGGCAGGATGTTTACACGACTTTGGATTTGAGGATTCAGGATATAGCGCACTCTGCTTTGGAAAACCAATTAATCAAATTCGATGCAAACCACGGAAGTGTTGTTGTGATGGAGGTTGAAACCGGAAAAATCCGTGCCATGGTCAACCTTAGAAGAACAGAGCCGGGGATTTATGTTGATGCTTATAATTACACCGTAAAAGATGCTCAGGAGCCGGGTTCGACTTTCAAAACAGTTTCGCTTCTGGCAGCAATGGATGATGGTTTCATTGATGAAAATACGAAGGTCGACATCGGAAACGGAATTTGGACTTACGCCGGGCAAAGAATTACAGACGGTCACGGTGGTGGAACCTATGATGTGAGCGATGTTTTGGCGAAGTCAAGCAACGTTGGAGCAGCAAAATTAATCACGGCACATTATGCAGATAAACCTCAGGTTTTCATTGACCATTTGAAACGCTGGAAGATGTTTGATAAAATGCAAATCGAGCTTCCCGGAATTGCAAAACCGTCTATACAAACGCCGCAAAGCAAACGTTGGAACAAGGCGACATTGGCATCACTGGCTTATGGTTATTCGTCAAGATTCCCGCTTTTGCAGTTGGTGACTTTCTATAATGGAATTGCAAACAAAGGGAAAATGGTTAAGCCTCTTTTCATCGATAAAATAATGAAAGATGGAAAAATCCTTTATGAGGCAAAACCAGAGGTCATGGTCAAAAAAATGGCTTCTGATAAAGCAATTGAAATGATGACCAGTGCATTAACAAAAGCGGTGGAGAAAGGAACGGCAAAAAGTATCTATACACCAAATCTTAAAATCGCAGGAAAAACAGGAACCGCCAGATTCGAATATTGGAAGAAAGACGGTCCAATGAAATATCAGGCCTCTTTTGCAGGCTTTTATCCGGCGGATAATCCGAAATATACGTGTATTGTAGTTGTCAATCAGCCGGATGTTTCAAAAGGTTTTTATGGAGGAACAGTTTCCGCACCTGTTTTCAAGGAAATTGCAGGAAAAACATTCCTGAAAACACCTTTGAATGTTGAAAAAGAGTTATTGGTTGAACACAAAGTTGACCTAAACAAAATGACTGCGCCTAATGTAAAAGTGAGTGTTACAAGAGATTCGATGCCAAATTTGGTGGGAATGATTGGTAAGAATGTGATTCCACAGCTTGAAAATTTGGGTTACAGAGTGGATTATAAAGGTGTTGGAAAAATCACCGGACAATTCCCTGAAGAAGGAGCAGCTATTGGAAAGAACCAAAAGATTTATCTGAATCTTCAGAATTAAAATTAATACCAAGTCCTGAAAGGACGATTTAATAAAGGGTAGGATGTAATCCTATTAATTAATATGAATTTAGAAACATTATTACAAAGAATCCATATTCTGGAAACCATTGGAACTCTTGAAAGAGAAGTTTCGGAATTGGTTTTTGACAGCAGAAAAGCTGTTGAAAATTCTTTGTATGTGGCATTGAAAGGAACCGTTTCCGACGGACATTCTTACATCAATCAAAGCATTGAAAAAGGGGCAAAAGCAATTGTCTGTGAAGAATTGCCTTCAGAAATCAATAATGAGGTAACTTATATTAAAGTTGAAGATTCCTCCAAAACTTTAGGACATTTAGCTTCTAACTTTTATGGAAATCCTTCTCAAAAACTTAATCTGATTGGCGTTACCGGGACCAATGGGAAAACTTCGGTAACAACTTTATTGTTCGATATTTTCAAAAACCTGGGTTATCAATCCGCTTTGATTTCCACTGTGGAATACAGAGTCGGAGATGAGATTATTCCGTCAACGCATACAACACCGGATGTGATTCGATTGAACCAAATGTTGGCGAAAGCGGTTGAAATAGGATGTGAATATGCTTTTATGGAAGTGAGTTCTCACGGAATTTCTCAAGATAGAATTGAAGGTTTACATTTTAAAATCGCTGGTTTTACGAATATCACGCATGACCATTTGGATTATCATAAGACTTTCCAGAATTATATCTACGCCAAGAAGAGATTCTTTGACGAGCTTGAAGATTCTGCGATTGCTATTACGAATGCCGATGACAAAAATGGATTGGTAATGCTGCAGAATACCAAAGCGAAAAAGAAAACTTTTGCTTTGAAAACAATGGCCGATTTCCATGGAAAAGTCTTGGAAGTGGATTTCAACGGAATGTTGCTGAATTTCAATAACAAAGAATTCTGGACAACATTGACGGGGAAATTCAATGCTTATAATCTGCTGTTGGCGTACGGAATTGCGTTGGAATTAGGAATGAAAGAAGATGAAGTATTACAGGCGATTTCTATTCTTCACAGAGTGAACGGAAGATTTGAAACAATAAAATCCGACAGTGGAATTTTCTTCGTGGTGGATTATTCTCACACGCCAGATGCATTGGAAAATGTGCTGGACAGCATCAACGAAATCAGAACTAAAAACGAAAGATTGATTTGTGTTTTCGGCTGCGGAGGCGACAGAGACAAAACCAAACGTCCGGAAATGGGTGACATTGCTACAAAGAAATCAACTTTGGCAATCATCACGTCTGACAACCCAAGAACTGAAGAACCAACACAGATTATCAAAGAAATAGAAGCTGGCGTTCAGCCTCAGAATTTCAGTAAATACACTTCGATTCCTGACAGAAGAGAAGCGATAAAAATGGCTATCAAATTTGCTGAGCCAAAAGATATTGTTCTGGTAGCCGGAAAAGGCCACGAAACATATCAGGAAATCAACGGAGTGAAGCATCATTTTGATGACAAAGAAACGATAAGGGAACTATTACAATTAATGGGAAAATAGAATAATATGCTCTACTATCTATACGAATATTTAACCGCTCACGGCATCCATGTTCCGGGAATGAACTTGTTCAAATACATTTCGTTCCGTGCAGCGATGGCAGTTTTGTTTTCACTGATTATTGCGATGGCTTACGGAAAGAGAATCATCAATTTCCTAAGAAGAAAGCAGATGGGAGAACTGGTGAGGGACCTTGGCCTGGAAGGACAGAAGCAGAAAGAAGGAACGCCAACAATGGGAGGTTTGATTATCATTTTGGCAACCATAATTCCGGTTTTGCTGTTTACCAGAATTACCAATGTCTACATCGTTCTTTTAATCATTTCAGTTTTGTGGATGGGAGCGATTGGATTTTTAGACGATTATCTCAAAAAAGTTAAGAAAAACAAAGACGGATTAAGTGGAAAATTCAAAGTCATTGGGCAGGTTGGTTTAGGTCTAATTGTCGGAGTTACAATGTATTTCCATCCTGATGTTGAGGTTAAGAGAAAGTATGCAGACGCAACAGTTATCAATAGAAATAATGTAGAGCAGAACTTTATGCCGGACGAGAAAATTCCGGTTTCTACAGTTCCTTTTACAAAGAATAATGAGTTCGATTACAGTGGGATTTTATTCTGGATGGATGATGCAAAAGCGCACGAATGGGCTTGGATTGTTTTCATCCCGATTGTAATTTTCATTGTAACGGCAGTTTCCAACGGTGCAAATATCACGGATGGAATTGACGGATTAGCTGCAGGAACAAGTACAGTGATTCTGTTGACTTTAGCATTTTTTGCTTACGTTTCCGGAAATATGATTTTCGCAGACTATCTGAATATTATGTTTCTTCCGCATATGGGCGAGACGACGATTTTTGCGCTTGCCCTGGTTGGAGCAGTTATAGGTTTTTTTTGGTACAATACTTATCCGGCGCAGATTTTTATGGGAGACACAGGAAGTTTAATGTTAGGAGGTGTAATAGCCGTTTTAGCAATTATCCTTAGAAAAGAATTGCTGATTCCGGTATTGTGTGGTGTATTCCTCATCGAAAATCTCTCCGTGATTTTACAGGTCATGGTTTTCAAATATAGAAAGAAAAAATATGGGCTGGAATATGCTCAAAACAATAGATTATTCAAGATGTCGCCATTGCATCATCATTATCAGAAAGAAGGTTTTCACGAAAGTAAAATTGTGAACCGAATGATAATTGTAGGTGTAATGCTGGCGATTATTTGTTTAATTACTTTAAAAACTAGATAAAAACTAATAACCACAAATGAGAGTAGTAATACTTGGAGGAGGCGAAAGCGGCGTTGGCGCTGCATATTTGGCAAAAGCCAAAGGCTTTGATGTCTTTCTTTCGGATATGGGATTGATTCGTGAGAATTATAAAAAAGAGTTGGACGAGCTTGGGATTAACTATGAAGACGGAACACATTCCGAAGAAAAAATTCTGAATGCCGATTGGGTCATCAAAAGCCCCGGAATTCCAAAGAAGGCAGAAATGGTTCAGAAGATTCAGGAGAAAGGAATCCGGTTATCTTCTGAGATTGAATTTGCTTCGGAATTTACCAATGCAAAAATCATTGCGATTACAGGAAGTAACGGGAAAACGACGACAACGTCTTTGATTTATTACATCCTGAAAGAAGACGGTTTCAATGTCGGATTGGGTGGAAACATCGGAAAGAGCTTTGCAAAACAGGTGGCTGAAGAGAGTTTTGATTATTATGTATTGGAAGTGAGCAGTTTTCAGTTGGATGATATTCAGAATTTCAGACCCTATATTTCTTTGTTGCTGAATTTGTCAAAAGACCATCTTGACCAGTACAACTACAATTACGAAGAATATGCTTTGGCTAAGTTCAGAATTGCTGAAAATCAAGAGGCTAATAATTTTTTCATCTATAACAAAGATGACGAAATGAGCAAATCGATTCTTGAAAAACTGGATTTGAAAGTGACCAAAGTTCCTTTTTCTTTGAATGAAAGATTGGAAAAAGGCGCTTTCTCGATTGATGAGAACTTTGTGGTCAACATCAATGAAGGATTCACGATGAATATCGACGAATTATCATTGGTCGGAAAACATAATGTAGCAAACAGCTTAGCTGCGAGCATTGCCGGAAAGTTATTGGAAATCAGTAATGAAAGTATCAGGCATTCGTTAATGACGTTCCAGGCTGTTGAGCACAGATTGGAACCTGTGGCTGAAATCAGAGGTGTAAAGTTCATCAATGACAGCAAAGCCACCAACGTGAATGCCACTTACTTCGCTTTGGAAAGTATGAAACAGCCAGTTGTTTGGATTGTTGGCGGAAAAGACAAGGGAAACGATTATACGGAAATCGAAGAATTAGTCAAGAAAAAAGTAAAAGCAATTGTCTGCTTAGGCGTTGATAATCACAAAATTATTGACTTCTTTAAAGATAAGAAAACAGAGATTTATGACACTTCCAGTATGCAAAAAGCGGTAGAGGTTTCTAAATCGATTGCAGAAAAAGGAGACGTGGTTTTATTGTCGCCTTGCTGCGCAAGTTTTGATTTGTTCAATGGTTACGAAGACAGGGGAAATCAGTTCAAAAAAGAAGTATTAAACGAGTTAATAATTAACAATTAATAGTTAAGAATGTTCATTATTCATTTTTAATTATTCATTATAAGATGGAAAACCAAACTACAGAAAACAAATTCGAGCTACTGAAGGGAGACAAAGTCCTTTGGTCGGTTATCATTTTGATTTCCTTCCTTTCCGTGTTTCCGGTTTATTCCGCAAGTTCGAATCTGGAATATATCGTGAACAACGGGACCACAACAGGTCACGTTTTCAAGCATATCATTTTTGTATTCATTGGTTTGGGAATTATGCGTTTCGTAGGAACTGTTAAGTACGAGTATATTGGAAAACTGAGTTCCATTCTTCTCTTGTTCACGATTGGATTATTGCTGATAACAATGTTCACAGGACAAAAGATTGAAGGCGCAAGTGCCTCGCGATGGTTGAAAATTCCGGGAACACCTATTTCGTTTCAGCCATCGTCGTTTGCTTATTTGATGCTGATTATTTATCTGTGTAGATATTTGACTAAGAAAATCAAAAGGGAAAGAGTTCCGATTGAGAACATAGTTTACATATTCGGACCAATTCTGATTGTATTCGGATTGGTTGCAAAAGACAACGGTTCCACAGCATTGATGATTATGATGGTTTCAATTATCATTCTGATTATAGGGCAATTGGCTTGGCAATATGTAGCGGGATTTATCTCGGTTGCTGTAGTTTTCGTTGTGATGTTTTTAGTCATTGCATTGAATACGAACTTAATCGGAGGAAACCGTGTCCATACCTGGATGAGCCGTATCGAAACGTTTACAAGTTCTAAGAAAACGGCTGATGTCGAGGACGAAAGTATCAAGGCAAAAAACTATCAGGTAATGCAGGCGAAAGCGGCTATTGTTCACGGTGGATTCAACGGAATCGGACCAGGAAAAAGTGCGTTAAAGCAGACTTTGCCACAATCGGTTTCGGATTTTATTTTTGCCATTATTGTGGAAGAATACGGCTGGATAGGCGCTTTTGTGCTGATAAGCCTTTATATGATAATGATAATCAGAATTGTAATGATAGCCAGTAAAATGCCCGCATTTTTTGGCTCGTTGCTCGTATTAGCAATCGGATTAATGATATTCATTCAATTATCTGTGAATATTGCTGTTGCGGTGAATCTGATTCCGGTTACAGGTCAACCTTTACCATTAATAAGCTATGGTGGAACATCAATGCTGGTAACGTACATTCAGTTAGGAATTATTTTAAATGTAAGTTCCAGAATTCAGGTTTTTGATGAAGAAGGTTTGGGCAAAAGACAAAGCATTGAAGAAATAAATGATATCGCTTAAAAAATAAATGATGAATGATAATTGATAAATCATCATTTATCAATTATCAATTATAAAAAGATATGAGCAAAAAACTGAAAATATTAATGAGTGGCGGCGGAACAGGTGGACACATCTTTCCTGCAGTTGCGATTGCTCAGGAAATTCATAAAAGGTTTCCTGATGCCGAGTTTTTGTTCATTGGTGCCAACGGGAAAATGGAAATGGAAAAGGTTCCTCAGGCCGGATTTAAAATCGAAGGATTGAATATTGCCGGGTTTGACAGAGGTAATCTTCTGAAGAATATCGGGCTTCCTTTCAAAATCATTTCCAGCCTGATGAAAGCTAAGAAAATCATCAAAGATTTCAAACCCGATTTTGCGGTTGGAACTGGCGGTTTTGCAAGCGGACCAGCTTTGTACATCGCAGCGAAAATGGGAATTCCGACTTTTATTCAGTAACAAAATTCTTTGCCAGGAAAAACCAATGTTTTCAATGCTAAAAAAGCAAAAGCAGTTTTCACGGCCTATCCGGATATGGAGAAATTTTTCTCGGGAACAAAAACTTATTTCTTAGGAAATCCGATTCGTCAGAATATCATCACGGATTTGATTGATAAGGATTTAGCAAAAGAAAAATTAGGCTTAGATAAAAATAAATTAACGATTCTTTCGGTTGGCGGTTCTCTTGGTTCCAGAACGTTGAACAACGGCTGGAAAGATAATTTTGATAAACTTAAAGAGAAAGATTACCAATTAATCTGGCAAACAGGAAAGACGGATTTTGCTGAAATAACTTCCAGCATCCAACCTCCAGCTTCCATCCAAATTAAGGAATTCATCTCCGATATGGCTTCGGCATATTCAGCGGCGGATGTGATAGTTTCCAGAGCTGGAGCAATTGCGATTTCAGAATTGGCAGTTGCTAAAAAACCGGTTTTGTTGGTTCCGTTTCCATTTGCAGCGGAGGACCATCAAACCAAAAATGCATTGACCTTGGTGGAGAAAAATGCGGCAAGAATGGTCAAAGATTCTGAGATGAAGGATAAATTCTGGAACACGCTTTCAGAAATCTGTGAGAATGAAAATCTTAGAAAGGAGATGTCAGCTAATCTGGAATTTTTTGCAAAGCCAAAAGCTGCGGAAGGTATTGTGGATGAGATTTTTAAAGCGATATAGTTTAATGAAATTATTAAAGCACATATCATTATTTTTTTGTTTGATAGGTTTATCAAGTTGTATGAATCGGTATAATAATATGCCCGCAAAAAATAATACACAAGCAAGACAAACTTTAGCTAAAAGCTTTGCTGAAAATTTTTTTTCTAAATGTGGAAAAAAAGATTATTCTGAAATCACAGGCTTCAATATGGATGTCAATATGAAGAATTATTTTTCCCAGGAAAGAAATAAAACAGTTTGTGAAAGCTTTGAAAAAAAATATGGAAAAGTAGAAATCGGAAGCTTATATGCTGCTAAAACTAATGTCTATCCGTCAGATTTTTATGACTTGTTTGTTTTTAATGTTAAAACTGAAAAAAATGATAGTGTCAAATATCTGAGAGTAGGAATGACCAGAGACAAAGATTATATCAATACATTCTATTTGTCTAAAACACCATACAATAAGTGGTATAAAAGAAAGAAAAAATGAGCATCTTAAACAAATATCAAAACTTCTATTTCATCGGCATCGGTGGGATTGGAATGAGTGCGCTGGCGAGATATTTTCACGCTAACGGCAAAAATGTTCTGGGTTATGATAAAACACCAACAAAACTGACGGCTCAAATCGGTTTTGAAGGCATAGATATTACGTTTGAAGATGTTATTGATGAAAAAATTGTAGAGTTGGATAAAGAATCAACATTGGTTATTTATACACCTGCAATTAAGAAACTCGGAATTCTGGATTATTTCGCAAGTGAGAGTTTTGAAATACTGAAACGTGCAAAAGTTTTGGGATTGATTACCGAAAATACAGATTGCATCGCCGTTGCAGGAACACATGGAAAGACGACCACTTCTACTTTAATAGCACATTTATGCAAAGAAGCGAATCTGCCTTCATCCGCATTTTTGGGTGGAATTTCTGAAAATTTCAAATCGAATTTTGATTACAACGGCAATCAGTTTTCCGTGGTCGAAGCTGATGAATATGACAGAAGTTTCTTAAATCTTTCTCCGGATTGGGCGGTTATAACATCGATTGATGCAGACCATTTGGATATTTATGGCGACCGTGTTCAGATAGAAGATGGTTTCCGTCAGTTTGCAGCTTTGGTTCCAAATGACAATCAATTATTTGTGAGAAAAGGGATTGCAATTGGAAGAGAGCACAAGACATACGCAGTGAATGAAGAAGCGGACTATTATTCCGATAACTTGCGAATGGACCACGATAAAATCTACTTCGATTTTCATACACCAACGCAGGAGATTGAAGATTTTGTTTGGGAAATTCCGGGAATTCACAATGTTGAGAATGCAACAGTTGCTTTGGCAATTCTGAGCAATTTGGGTGTAGATTTCGATACTTTGAAAAAAGCGATTGCAAGCTTCAAAGGTATCAAGAGAAGATATACGAAACATATTTTCGATAACGGAAAAATCTATATCGACGATTATGCGCATCATCCAACAGAACTGAATGCAGTTATTGGTTCGATTAAAACTTTTTATCCGACCAAGAAATTGTTAGTGGTTTTCCAACCTCATCTTTTCAGCAGAACGAGAGATTTTGCCGAGGATTTTGCGAGAAGTCTGGAAAACGGAGATGATTTGTTGTTGTTAGATATTTATCCTGCGAGAGAACTTCAGGAAAATTTTGAAGGCATCACATCAAGTTGGTTAGCCGAAAAAATCGAAACAGACAACAAAGAAGTCTGCACATTACAGGAGACTTTTGAAAAGATAAAAGAGAAAGATTTTGATATTTTATTGACAGTCGGAGCGGGAAATATTGATACACTTTATGACCCGATTATGGAATGGATGCAAAGTTTGTAAAATGTAAAACGTATTAATGTATTTACGATTTTTAAAATCATTGGTACATTTTACATTAATACGTCAATACAAAAATTAATATGAAAAACAAGTGGAGAATATTGAAGATACTCGTAACAGTCGTCCTTTTTGGATTTCTGCTCAGTTTCTCGTTAAAGCGTTTCAACAACGCCAAGATGGAGAATGTATCGATTAATATGAACCAGACCAAAACGCCGGTTTATTTTGTGGATGAAAAGGACATCAAGGATTTGGTAAAGCAATTTAATCCTACAAAAAAGATTGGCGATGTTAAGATTCCGGAATTGGAGAAAAAGATTAATGAGATTCCGTTTGTTGACAGTGCCAATGTTTATATGAATCTGAACGGAAATCTGAATGTTGATATCAAACAACGCATTCCGATTTTCAGACTGAATAAAAACGGAAAGGATTTTTATGTGGACGAAAAAGGTGTAGAATTCCCGATTTCGAGAAACTTTTCTTATCCGTGTATGCTGGTGATGGGCGATGTCGATGCTTCGGAATATCAGGAACTCGGAAAGCTGATTGAGAAAATTGACAAAGATGATTTCAGTAAAAAATATTTCATCGGGATCAAAAAAGAAAAAGACAATTATAATCTTCTGACAAGCGATGGAAATTACAAAGTTGAGATTGGAGATTTAGATAATATTGATTTTAAGGTTAGAGGATTTAAAACTTTTGTAGAGAAATATCTGGTTTATCAGAATCCTCAGAAGTACAAAAAGATTTCGGTTAAATACAATAATCAGATTGTAACCACACTGAATCCTTATTTCAAAGAAAACGACAGTATTCTGAGAAATGCACCAAAAATTGAAATTACAAAACCGGAAGAAAAACCGACGCAACTTTTAGCATCGGTTCCGGTAAAAACAGAAACTAAAAAAGCGGAGCCCAAACCGGAACCGAAAAAAGAAATTAAAAAAGCGGAACCTAAGAAATCAGAAGTCAAAAAAGAACCTTCGAAACCGAAAAAAGTAGATAAGAAATCTGAACCGAAAAAATATTCGGAAAAGAAAAAGGAAACCACTTCCAAATCCTCTTCTGAGAAAAAGAAAAAAGCAAAAGTAGTAGTAGAGTAACAATGTAGAATTGAACACAAAGCGCACGAAGATTATTTTTAATATTGAAAATATTGTTCACAAAGACGCTTCGCTCAGAAAAGACAAATGATTTAAAAACAATAAACACACAAATGAATGAAAACGAATTATCAAAAATTGTTATTGATTCCGGATTAAAAGTTCATCGCAAACTGGGAATGGGTTTATATGAGACGGTTTATGAACAATGTTTGGAATTTGAATTGAAAAATAAAGGGTTAAATGTAGAAAGACAAAAATTTTTGTCAATCAATTATGAAGGTTTGAAAGTTGAAAATGCCTTTAAAATTGATTTGATAGTAGAAGACAAATTAGTATTAGAAATAAAAGCACAAGAAGTAGTTAATGATTTTAATTCGGCTCAACTTCTGAATTATCTGAAACTAGGAAATTATAAATTAGGGTTATTGTTGAACTTCAATTCAAAATTATTCAAAACAGGAATAAGAAGAGTGGTAAACGGATATATAATAGATTAAGTAAAACTTATATAAGCGAAGCGCCTTTGTGAACTAAAAAAATAGAAAACTTAGTGCACTTTGTGTTCAAATAAATTAGAATAAAAAAATCAAATCGAGCATATAATGGAAAATCAAGAGTATTCAGTAGGTCTGGACATTGGGACAACTAAGATTGTCGCCATTGTCGGAAGACGTAACGCTCACGGGAAAATCGAAATCCTGGGCGTTGGGAAGGCTAAAAGTCTTGGTGTTCACAAAGGAATCGTGAACAACATTTCCCAAACCATCAATTCCATCAAAACTGCAGTGGCAGAAGCGCAATCCAGCGCTGGCGTTCCTATCCACAAGGTAACTGTAGGTATTGCAGGAAAGCATATCCGTTCTCTTCAACATTCGGATTACATCATGAGAGAGCATCCGGATAGATACATCACAGAAGATGATATCGAGAAACTAAAAGATCAGGTGAAGAAACTGGTAATGTTGCCTGGCGAAGAAATCATCCACGTTTTGCCTCAGGAATATAAAGTTGATTCTGAAGGTGAAATCCAAGAACCAATCGGGATGCACGGCAAAAGATTAGAAGCCAATTTCCACGTTGTTGTGGGACAAATGGGTTCTATCAGAAACATTGCAAGATGCGTTCGCGAAGCTGGTCTGGAAATGGAAGCTTTGACATTGGAACCTTTGGCATCGTCTGAAGCAGTTCTTACAAAAGAAGAAAAAGAAGCAGGTGTTGCGATTGTTGATATTGGTGGTGGAACTACAGATATCGCGATTTTCAAAGACAACATCATTCGTCATACTTGTGTGATTCCTTACGGCGGTGGAATTATCACCGACGATATCAAGGAAGGATGCTCAATCATCGAGAAACACGCAGAACAACTGAAAGTGAAGTTCGGGTCGTCTGTTCCTGAATTGGAAAAAGACAGCACTTACGTCACAATCCCGGGGTTGCATGGTCGTCCGGACAAAGAGATTTCGTTGAAAGTTTTGGCTCAGATTATCAATGCAAGAGTTGAAGAAATTCTTGAAATGGTAAATACGGAATTGAAAGCTTACGGCGCATTCGAACAAAAGAAAAAACTGATTGCAGGAATCGTTTTGACTGGAGGTGGTTCCAACCTGAGAAACCTTCGTCAGTTAGCGAATTACACAACAGGTTTCGACAGCAGAATTGGTTTCGCTAACGAGTATGTGGCGAATGACAAAAATCAATATCTGAAAGGACCGGAATTTGCGACTTCTATCGGTTTGTTAATGGAAAGTCTTAAAATCAGAGATAAAAAAATCCTTCCAACAGAAGAAGAAATTATCGAAGAAGCCGTAACTAAGGCAGAACAAGTTGCTCAGCCAACTACAGAAGTTGAGAAACCTCAGCAAGTTCAGGCTCTCGAAGAAATTGCAAAACCAAAAGAAGAAGCTAAAAGAAACAAACCGACTTTCGGTCAGTCAATTTTGGATAAAGTGAAAAAATTCTTTGAAGAAGTTGAAGAATAAGTGCTATCAGTCATTTTTAAATTTGAAAAATTAATACAATGGACAATATAAATAATACACAAGGATTCTCATTTGATTTACCAAAAGGCAATTCTTCAATTATTAAAGTAATCGGTGTTGGAGGCGGTGGAAACAACGCTTTGAAGCATATGTACGAGAAAGGGATTTATGGTGTAGATTTCGTGATTTGCAATACCGATGCGCAGACTCTTGACAACAATCCTGTGGCTAACAAAGTTCAGTTAGGCGTAACAATGACAGAAGGTCTTGGTGCTGGTGCTGACCCGGAAGTTGGAGAAAAAGCAGCAATCGAAAGCATTGATGATATCAAAGCATCAATGGGACAAAACACCAAAATGGTTTTCATCACTGCAGGAATGGGAGGTGGAACGGGAACCGGAGCGGCTCCTGTGATTGCAAAAGTGGCCAAGGAAATGGGGATTCTGACTGTTGGAATCGTAACCGTACCTTTTAGTTTTGAAGGAAAAAGAAGATTAGACCAGGCTGAATTAGGTTTGGAAAAATTAAGAAATAATGTGGATTCTCTGATTGTCATTAATAATGATAAATTAAGACAGCAATTCGGAAATCTTGGCTTCAAACAAGGATTCTCAAAAGCCGATGAAGTTTTGACAAACGCTGCAAAAGGAATGGCAGAGGTGATTACAGGTTACTTCGATGTTAATATTGACTTCCGTGATGCCAAATCTGTTTTGGCTAATTCCGGAACAGCATTGATGTCAACTGGAATTGCTAGCGGTGAAAATAAAGCGGAAGAAGCAGTTAAAAAAGCATTGGATTCTCCATTATTGAATGACAACAAAATCACAGGCGCGAAAAACGTTCTATTGTTAATCAGAAGCGGTGCGACTGAGGTGACAATGGACGAAATCGGTGTGATTATGGACCACATCCAGAAAGAAGCTGGAAACACGGCTGACATTATTTTCGGGGTTGGTTCTGATGAGGAATTAGGTGACGCAGTGAGTGTTTTGGTGATTGCAACAGGTTTTTCAAATGATAATAAGAAACATTCTGGTGTAACCGAGACAATTAAATATTCTTTGGATGACAGACCAAGTCCTTCATCTCACAGAGAATCGCCTTTCAAAAGCAGAATTCAGGAGGAAATAAAACAAGACGTACAAACTGGGAAAAATTTTTTTCGGTTAGAAGATGAGGACGATTTCGGAACTTCAAATTTTCCAACTAACTCAGTTGCAGAAAGCCTTGTAGAAGAAGTTGAAACTGAAACTCAAATCATCGAAAACGAGGAAATCCAAGATTTCTCAAACGATTATAATTCTAACTACGACAAACAGGAATACAACCTTTTCACTTTTGAAGAAGAGAGCTATGAAGAAGTAGATTTGGAAGCGCAGTCTTTTTCTTTTGAAGTTGAGGATAAGCCAAAAGCATCATTCAAAGAAGAGGAAATCGAAAAGCCTGTTGAAGTCACTTTCACAATCAATGAACCTGCTGTTGAAGAAGAATTTCCTGTAATCGAAAAGCAGGTTATTTCTGACATTTCGACTCCGCTCAATGTGACAGAAGAAGCCGTTAACGAAATCATCGAAGAAAAAGTTGAAGAACCAACTCAATTTTCTTTTGTTGTTGAAACTAAAGAGGAAATCGTAGAGGAGAAAAAGCCGGAACCAGTTCAGGAAACTGAAAGCGGATTTACTTTCTTCAACAAAACGCCTGATGCTTCGAAAGCTTTGGAAAGAAGAAACAAGTTGAAAGAATTCAATTCAAGATATCAACAATTTGATAATGAGAATGTTTTCGAAACGGTTCCGGCTTTCAAGAGAAAGAACATCAATATTGATGGTTCTAATGCATCTGACCACAATATCAACACTTATTTGTCTGATAACAACGGAAGTATGCAACTGAGAGAAAACCGTTTTCTTAACAAAGATGTTGACTAGAATTGTACTAATGTATTCTTGTAGAATGTATTAACGATATCGGAAAAGCGTTTTACATTTTTATCATAAATACATTAATACTTTTTACATTAATACAGAAAAATGAGTTTAGAAAATACAATAAGCGAAGCCATAAAAACGGCGATGAGAGAGAAAGACAAAGTCGCTCTGGATTCTCTTCGTGCAGTGAAAGCGCAGATTCTGTTGTTACAAACCGAAGCAAGAGGCGCTGAAGTTACAGCAGAACAAGAGATTGCTATTTTGCAAAGAATGATAAAGCAGAGAAAGGACTCTTATGAGCAATTTACGGCTCAAGGAAGAACTGACTTGGCTGAAGTGGAAGAAGCTCAGTCAAAAGTGATTGAGAAGTTTCTTCCAAAACAATTGTCTGTTGAGGAATTGGAATCGGAAATCAAAAAAATTATTTCTGAAACCGGAGCAGAGACTATTAAAGATTTAGGAAAAGTAATGGGTGTGGCTTCCAAAGCATTAGCCGGAAAATCTGACGGGAAGAGCATTTCCGAGATGGTGAAGAAATTACTTGCCTAAATATAAATGATAGTTGATAAACGATAATTGATAATCATTGGCTTCGCCGAATCTTCGATTTCATCATTTATAAATTATCATTCATTACCACGGATATACTTAATTTGCATATCGATTTGATTAAAGCCTTGAATTTTCGGATTCAAGGTTTTTTTGTTTTAAAAATCAGTCAAAATGGCGTAATAGATATTTGGTATAATTTTAATAGAATGATTTATCAGATAATCAAAATATTATTTGATTAAATTTGCAATTCAGAATTAACCTAAAATATATTTTAATATGTATCCAGCAGATTTAGTATTGCCAATGAAGGCAGAACTTACAGATAAAGGGTTTGCAGACCTTACAACACCAGCACAAGTTGACGAAGCGCTTAAACAAAGCGGAACAACATTATTAGTAATCAACTCCGTTTGCGGATGTGCAGCAGGAGCGGCAAGACCAGGCGTTTTGTACTCTTTGACAGGCGAGAAGAAGCCTGACCATTTGGTAACAGCTTTCGCAGGATTTGATACAGATGCGGTTGCAGAAGCTAGAAGATTGTTAGCACCGTTTCCTCCAAGTTCGCCAGCTGTGGCACTTTTCAAGGATGGAGAGTTGGTGCACATGTTAGAAAGACACCACATTGAAGGTAATCCTGCAGGCGCTATTGCTGCGAATCTTCAGGCTGCTTTTGACGAGTATTGCTAAGAAAAATTTAAGACCGGCACAGAAATGTTCCGGTTTTTTTATGAAAAATAGGCGAAAGTTATTTAATCGATGTCAATTCTAAAAGGCATTACAAAGCCATCGATTAAAATCGGTCTGAAAAGAATCTATGAAAAGTTCATAAATTGACTTTCAGACTTTTTATTATTTTTTAAATTTGCAAAAAAGTAAAAATGTCAGATCAAGCAAGTTATTTGTTTTCTACGAGAACCAGCCACGAGTTGGCAGAAAAAATCGCTCAGTCTTATGGGCAGCCATTGGGAAAAATCAATATTCAGCATTTCAGTGACGGAGAATTTGAGCCTGTGCTGGAACAATCCGTAAGAGGCGCAAGGGTTTTTCTTATTGCGTCCACGTTTCCGCCAGCTGACAACCTTCTGGAATTATTGCTGATGATTGATGCTGCAAAGAGAGCATCAGCCAAAAACATTACTGTTGTAATTCCTTACTACGGATTGGCAAGACAAGATAGAAAAGACAAGCCAAGAGCGCCAATCGGGGCAAAGCTAGTAGCAAATCTATTAACAGCAGCCGGGGCAACAAGGATTATGACAATGGATCTTCACGCAGACCAGATTCAGGGCTTTTTCGAGATTCCTGTGGATCACCTTTATGCATCCACGATTTTCGTAGATTACATCCAGTCACTTAAATTGGACAATCTGACCATTGCATCACCGGATATGGGGGGAGCCAAGCGAGCAAAAAATTATGCAGGACATCTTGGAGCAGATGTGGTTATCTGTTATAAGGAAAGAAAAAAAGCCAATGTGGTAGAGGAAATGTTCCTGATCGGTGATGTAACCGATAAAAACGTGATTCTAATTGACGATATGATTGACACGGCAGGAACACTTTGCAAGGCAGCTGACATTCTGATGGAAAAAGGCGCGCGATCTGTAAGAGCAATGGCAACACATGGTGTACTTTCCGGAAAAGCTTATGAGAATATCGAGAGTTCTAAATTGCTGGAAGTCATTGTGACAGATTCCATCCCTCAGAAAATAGAAAAATCGTCTAAAATAAAGGTGCTTTCCTGCGCATCGCTCTTTGCAGATGTGATGAATAGTGTACACGAACATAAATCGATAAGTGATAAGTTCATTATTTAAAAAAAATCAGTATATTTGCAACCTCAAATTTTAATCATTATATAATGAAATCAATTACAATTCAAGGTACAAAAAGAGAAAGCGTGGGCAAAAAGTCTACTAAAGCTTTACGTGATGCTGAATTAGTTCCTTGTGTTGTTTACGGAGGTGAGGCTCCTTTGAACTTCTCTGCAGAAGAGAAAGCTTTCAAAGGCTTGGTTTACACTCCTGAAGCACACACGGTATCTATTGAGGTTGACGGAAAAACAATCCCTGCTGTTCTTCAGGACATCCAATTCCACCCAATTACAGACAAAATTATCCACGCTGATTTCTATCAGTTAAGTGCAGACAAACCAGTTATTATGGAAGTTCCTGTAAGAATTACGGGGCGTTCCAAAGGTGTTGTTGCCGGTGGTGTTTTAAGACAAACTTACAGAAAACTAAAAGTAAAGGCTATTCCGGCTAACCTACCAGACGAGATCGTTGTAGATATTACACCGCTTAAGATTGGAAACAAGTTCTATGTAGAGAGTCTTAAAAATGATCAATATTCTTTTATGCATCCAGACAATGCAGTAGTTGTTGCTGTTAAGATGTCTAGAAATGCTAGCAAAAATGCTGCTGCAGGACAAGATGATGACGATGAAGAAGAAGTAGTAGTAGATTCTGCTCCAGAAGCAACTTCTGCAGAATAATAATTTAATTATTATAGTATAATATTAAGCCGTAGGATATTTCTACGGCTTTTTTTATATCTTTATTTAAAATTTTAAAAAAAATATTATGAAAAAACTTCTACTGACGGCTTTATTTTTACCAATTTTTGGAATTGCCCAAACCTCTGTTTTTACGGAAAGCTTTGAAGAAATCACAGATTTGGAAAGTGCTGGTTGGACATTATATAATGATGCAAACACACCATTTGGTACATATGCCACAATGTTTCCCAAAGCTTGGAATATTATATCTTGGGTTTCAGAAAGTGGTAATACCGTTGCCAGTGCACCTTCTTGGTTCACTGTTGTTGCCCCTGCAGACCGTTGGATGATCACGCCTTCTATTACCTTGCCTGCAAACTCAACAATTTCTCTGGATTTTTTTGCCAGATCAAGTGATGTTAGCCCTTATGATGATGGATTCAAAGTAAAGATCTCTACAAGTAATACTGCAAAAGCTTCTTTTACAAATATATTGGCAGTTGCTCATGCAGTCAATTCTCCTATAGCGGATCTTACACCATACACCGTAGATCTTTCGGCCTATGCTGGGCAGACAATTTACCTATCATGGGTCAACGATTATACAAATGGTAATGTTTTAAGTGTAGATGATATAGATGTAACCGCTACACCATTAATGGCAGTAAATGATGTCAACAAAAAAAATATGACTGTATATCCTAATCCTGCTTCAGATTATTTTATCATTAATAACGCCAGCGATGTTGTTTCAGTTAAAGTGTATGATATATCTGGAAAAGTTGTGAAATCTAAGCAGGTAGCAGTTGATAACAAGTTTGATATTTCCAATCTTGAAAATGGAGTTTACACAGTTTCTATCGAAACTAAAACAGGAACCGTAAGCAAAAAATTGATTAAGAAATAACTTATAAATCTTACTTCAAATTTATATAAGAGCCTCTTGTAAAAGAGGCTTTTTTTTGCCCAAAATTTAGTTTTTTTACGTCAACTTTTGGCGTTATGCCCTATTAGATTTGTCCCAAAAGAGAAATCAATATGGATAAAATTACACAACAAAGAATTCAGAAACTTCATCCAAAAGTAAGAGAAGAAGTTACTCAAATCATAGAAGAATGTGATAAAGCATTAACTGGAAATGCTAAAATTAGAATTACTCAAGCCCTCAGAACCTTCGAAGAGCAAGATCAGCTTTATGCAATCGGCAGGACAAAATCAGGAAAAAAAGTAACAAATGCAAAAGGTGGACAAAGCATCCACAATTATGGGCTTGCAGTGGACGTCTGTCTGATGATTGATGGAAAAACAGCCAGCTGGGATACAGCAAAAGATTGGGATAATGATAAAGTTGTCGATTGGTACGAGTGCGTCAAGATCTTCGCAAAATACGGCTGGGATTGGGGCGGAAACTGGAAAACCTTCAAAGACCTTCCACATTTCGAAAAAAAATCAATCAAAACCAAAGCTTCTGAAATCAAAACTAGCTGGCGAAATCTCATCAAACTTCCAAAAGACAAAGCAGGATACATAGTTTTTTAAAATAAAATTTATCACGTCAAGTTCTGTCGTTACCCGCATCTACATTTGTAATATCAAATCGAAACAAATATATCAACAAATGAAAAAGATAACCATACTTTCTCTAGACGGCGGCGGAATCCGAGGAATTATTTCCTGCATCGTTCTCCGTTATTTAGAAGAACTTTTACAGCAAAAACACCATCCGAATGCAAAACTTGGAGATTATTTTGACATGATTGCAGGAAGCAGTACCGGCGGGATTTTAGCTTCTGTTTTACTTTGTCCGGATGTCAACGGAAAAGCCAAATATTCTATCCAAAAAGCTTTTGACCTTTATACAGAAAAAGGAGAAGATATTTTCAATGTTTCTCTTTGGGAGAGTCTTATTAATCCTTTCGGATTGTTCAGCGAGAAGATTTCTCAGGATAATCTTGAAAGACAGCTCAAAGATTTTTTTGGAGACTTAGAACTGAAAGATTTTATAAAACCCTCTCTTATTACAAGTTATGATATAGAAAATAGAAAGGCCAAATTGTTCAATACAATCAATGCGCAACAAAGCCAGCAGAATTTTCTTGTAAGAGATGTGTGCAGAGCAACTTCAGCAGCACCGACTTATTTTTCTCCCGTTCAGATTAAGTCATCTTACGGGCAGATTTTCAGTTTGATAGACGGAGGTGTATTTGCAAATAATCCAACTTTATGTGCTTATGCCGAAGCTAGAAAAATTCCTTTTGCCAACGTTTTTGAAAATCCGTTCAAACCCAATTATCCTTCTGTGAATGATATGATGATTGTCTCCATTGGAACCGGAACTGAGATGAAATCGTATCCGTTCAAGAAATATCAGAATGCCGGAAAATTGGCTTGGGTCAGTCCAATTATTGATATTCTTCTTTCCGCCAATGCAGAGACTGTGGATTATCAATTAAACCAAATGTTTATGACTCTCGGGAAACGCAACAGACAGAACTATTACAGGATCAATCCGTCACTCAAATCTGCTTCTCCGGAAATGGACAATGTAAAGAAAAAAAACTTGGAAGCTCTTATACAGGCAGGATTAAGCTATGTGGAAGAGAATAACGTATTACTCAACGAAATTGCTGAAAAATTAATTAGAAATAAAATTTAACACGACGAGTTTTGGCGCTACTGCAAGATATCTTTGAATCATAGAAAAAGAGAGGAAAAACACAAATGATGAGAATGAAAAATAAAAATTATTACGTCAAGTTTTGGCGTTAATACCAACTACTTTTGGATTATAATTAAGGCCTTAATTTAATCAACAACACTTTTACGAAAACCAATTATGATATCAGCAAAAAAGCTGATAAGGACCACTATTACCTAATCACAAAATATCATATGGAAAATCAAACAGAACAAATAACCAAAGAATCTCCCACAAAATCGATTTACAGTATCGATTGGGAAGATATTGAAAATGAAGAATTAGACTATGACTTCTATCTGGATGAATTGGAATATTTCTTCAGAGAAGATTTTAACGAAAACATTATTTATTAACCTTTTAAAATTTAACAATTATGAAATCAAATGCGGAACTAAAAACTTATTTTGAAACTGGAGACAAACCTACACAAGACCAGTTTTATGATTTAATAGACCGTCTGGGAGAAGGCGTGTATGGAACTCAAAATCCGCCAACATTAGCACAATTAAATGATCCGAGTAAAGCAATCAAAGCAGGTAATTATTATGTTCAAACAAGTAACGGATCGTCTACCGGAACAGAAGTTCAGAGAGCATTATTCAATGGGGTACAACTTGTTGAATGGACAGTAACAACTACTGTTTGGAATGGCCTGACTACAGATCAAAAAAATGCAGTTAAAACCTTTAATATTATACCATAATGAGTCTAATTAGTCAAAATGTTACTGCCACTAAAAGCCATTCTTTGGGCAGTAAAGTTTTTCAAAAAAGAAACTATAATAATGCACTTATACGATCCTATAATACTATTGGGGTAAACTGTACAGTGAATGCTACTGATAGAAGTGCGGTGGGAAGTTTGGTGGTAACATTTAATAAACCCCTCAGTTCTATAATCGGTAATTATGGTATTGGAGCCAATGCAAATTCATTTAAAATACTCAATAATGTAAATTCTATATCTAAATCTTTTGCTACAAATGTCGATAATAATGGAGCAGGGAATGGGAGTAATTATGAAACGTTTAGTAATAATATTTTGTTAAGTGAAACAGCAGGAATTACGAGCATCACGATTAGCCAATCAGGAACAGGATTTCAGAGCGCCTCTATTTCTTTGGGAGAAGAGTTTTCTGATCTTGTTACTTACTCAATAACAATCCCACAAGCGCCTAATTTCTCTTTTTTGGCAAACATACCACTAATAAAAGTCTTGAATTTTGGAATTTCAACCGGCACTTTTTCTAATCTTCAAATTTTATCATCGAGTAACTTGAAGGCTCTGATTATGGCGGGATATAATACAACGCAACCGGCACTGTTAGGTAACTTACCATCATCCTTATATTATCTAAAAATAGATCAGATGACAGGTTATCAAATTGATTTGAAAAATTATTTTACAGGTAATAGAATAGGTCTTAATGTTGGTCAGGTGGGAGTAGGAGGATTATCTTATAGTGGAGGAGCATCATTTCCTAAAATTATAGCAGATAGCCCTGACTACAAAATTGATTATATCTTATTTCAAAATAATGTTTATTCAAAGTTAACGTCTAATGAAGCTGCTCAATTTCTTTTAGATTTTGCTAATCAGGTAGAACAAGTGACACTACAAATTCCGGCGAGTAGAAAGATAAGATTAATAGGAACGACAGAACCTTTAGATTCCGTTACGACCTTAGATCCTACACATACAATAACAACTTATGGCGCTGCTAAGACTAAAATACAGTCATTAGGAATAAGTCTAACATTTTCTTGAAATTTAAAAACAATGAAAATCCTTACAAAAAAATACGCTTTGGTTTATGATGAAGAATCAAAAACCATAATCTTTAAACTATATAATAACTCACCAGAGTTTCCTACTTATCCGGCTGGTGATTCTGTAGGCGTAGAATTCGATACAGAACAAGAGATGGAAGATTATATCTCAGAAAATCATCTTATAGAATAAATCATTTTTCTCACAACCGAGAAAAACTAAACTAATAAGGATTACTTTTTTAAGCTATTCCAATGTTCATTAATGATTGGAACAGCCAGAGAAATACCTAAAATAATATATATAATAATTAATTTAAAACAAAATGAACGATTTAAACAATAATACACAAGCAGCTTCAAACCCTGCTTCACAAACACTTTTCCGTTTTGTAAGTCTTAGAAACCCTGAATTGGCTAAGAGAGAGGGTAATACAAAATTTATTTTCAGACCTGAAGAATATACCGGAGTTTTTGATGACTTACTAAATAGCTGGAATTCTGCGTCAGGCCAATCTAAAATTGATTTTTTAACAGAAAAAATTAAAAGTAATGCACCGGGAATTGATAATATCAGAAAAACAGAAAAAGAAATAAAAGATCACTTTGATTGGTTTTATGAATTCAGTAAAGATCTAATAGCCGATGGATCATTAGATTCTACAAAGGTTGCTGCTATAAATGCAGGCGTGCCGGATCCTTTTCTTGTTTGGGACAGTTTAATTTATCAGGTTCTCGTACAAAAAGATTTTTATGTTAAAGAGCTTTTAACACAGATGTTACAAACTCTCCACTATGCAAAAAACTATACCACATTTTCCACAGAGCCTGTTGTTAAGAAAAAATTAATACAACAGAAAGAGGTTGCAACAGCAAAAGTAGTATTACCAGAATCTCTTTTTATAGATTCGGTTCCAGTTGGTGAGCAAACTACAGTTTTTACTGTTGGCTCTAGTGCAGTCGGTTCTAATGATCCTATAAGTAGCGGAACTTCCGGAGATATTTCCTCAAATAATGCTGTACAAAATGTTTCATATTTTCCCGACGAGTCTGTTTTAAAAAGACAAAAAGTAGCTGTAGCGCTTTATGAGAAAAAACAACTCGATGATCTGAAAAAAGAACTTACAAAAGCGCAAACTCTTTATAATAAACAATATACAAAAGCCTATGATTTGGCTTCAAAGGATTATCAAGCATTGATCAAACCTCTTTATGATTCTTATGAGCAGAATCTTCTAGAAGTAGAAGCAACTTTTACCGAAGAAATGACAGAGGCAGCAAAAAAATTAGCTTTGAGTCAGGTTGCCAAACCCGAAATTCCGGATTTCGAATTTGAATTCAGAGCAGAAAGAGACGTTGCTTTTTTACAAAATAAACTATCAGAAGCTTCATTAGAGTCATTTGTTAGTTTAATTGGAGAATATGCTAATCCGGATACAATTACTGGAAGATTAAATAATGGTGATGTTTTACCGGAGAATATTGTAGAGATAGGTGAGGAGCAATACATTCTTCCTGCTGATGAAAATCAGAATTTTGTAGAATTACTCGAAACGATTGATGAGAAATTATCTGCTTTAAACGATGAGATTCTCCAAAACACAGAAGTTGAAAAACAGGAATATGTAAGTGTTGGCGGTATTTTGATCCCAGCAAAAACAAGCATAGTCGAGACTCCATTTACATATCATATTTGTGCAGTAAAAAATATAAATACTGCTACTAAATATAACTTTGATTTACAGCTTAATATGCCAGATTCAGGATGGGATATTACTCAAATTTATTATGATATGGGTGGAAATACAGGTGGTTATTATGAAAAGGCAACATCTGGTAATACTATATTTCTAAAAAATCTCTACAATAATTCTCCTAATATTTATGGAATAGAAGCCAGCTTATTCCCCATTACATTAGAAATCCATCTTTTCTTTACTAATGGAAAAACTTCTGTATTTAAAACTTCTGCAATGCAATTAGGGACTTGTGTTTCTGGGAGCTTTTCTGTTGATGGAGTTACAGATCCAAGTGATTCTAATACCCCAACTAATATCACAGATTCCTTCATCCCAAAAGGTTTCGGAATCAAAAGATTGGGTATTGCAGATTACTTGAAAGTGGAACAATCCACACACGCTTATGTAGAAGGAGAAGTCGCCAATATCGAGAATATTATGGCTCGTGAGTATCGTGAGAAATCTACAAGAAGATTACGCAGAAGCGAAATTACAGAAACCATATCCTCTGATACAGAAAGAGAACAGTTGACAGATACCACAACAGCAAGCCGTTTCGAGATGCAATCTGAAGTTGCCAAGATTGTTCAGGAAACAACAAGTCTCGAAGCTCATACTTCATTTAGTTATGGACCAGATAAAATGCGTTTTGAAATTGGGGGAAGTTATGCCAATAATCGTTCCAAAGAAGACAGCATGAGACAGGCGGTTACTCAAGCCCAAGATGTTACATCAAGAGCACTAGACAGAGTCGTTACAAAAGTACATCAGGAACGTATTGAGAAGATTATTGAAGAATTTGAAGAGAATAACTCTCATGGTTTCGATAACAGAAAAGGCGATAAACATGTTGTAGGTGTTTACAGATGGGTAGATAAATTGATGAAAAATCAGGTTTGGAATTATGGCAAACGTCTGATGTTTGAGTTTGCAATACCACAACCTGCAAAATTACATCTGCTTGCTATGAATTCTCGTGAAAAGATTGCAGGACCTGTTGATCCTAGAAAACAAGAAGGAATTTACAATTTGAGCAATTTTGCTAATGTAAATTCAGAAACTATAAAATATTGGTCAGGCTTTTATAACGTTGAAATTGAAAATCTTTCTTTGGAAACTATAAAAGTAACAAAAGCTTTTGCTTATGGTAGAGATAAAGTAACAGATGTTACAAGCTCTGATACAAGTGCTGTAGGTATTCAAGATGTAATAAAAATCCCTGAAGGATATGTAAGTACCCAATGTTCTATTAGTGGTGGTGGAAAACAATATCTGAAAGATGGACAATCTTTATTAAATATTAATATTGGAGATAAGCAGGTAATCGTAAATGATCCTTCAGGAACATTTAGTGTTAGTAATCTTTTGAGTGGATACACCGAAGAACTTGCAATTGGGATTTCTACAGATAGATTTTATTCGTTTGAAACTGTAGTTACAATAGTTTGCCAGTTATCAGATAATGCAACAAAACAATGGCAACAAAAAACATTCAACACTATCATCGAAGCTTACGAAGATGCAATGGTAGAATACAATAACAAAGTTGCAGAAGAAGAAACCAAAGCCAATAATATCAAAGGTTCAAATCCGTTATTCTACCGCCAGATTGAGCAGGAAGTTCTTAAGCATAACTGTATTGCTTACCTCACAGATGACAAGTCAAAAACTAAGAATATCGGAACCAAAATGTACACTGGAGATCAATTATTAGATTTCAAAGTGGACAGAACCGATATTGATGAATATACTTCATTTGCCAAGTTTATGGAACAGGCATTTGAGTGGGATATTATGTCTTACAATTTGTATCCATATTATTGGGGAAACAAAACAGAGTGGGGTTCTATGTATGTTTCAGAAAATGCAGATCCGTTGTTCAGATCATTCCTTAGAAGTGGAATGGCAAGAGTAGTAGTGACTGTTCGTCCCGGTTTTGAAGATGCTGTTCAGTTCTATATGGCGACCGGCAGATTGTGGAACGGTGGAGAAGTTCCTGTAATCGGAGATCCAATGTATCTGTCTATTGTAGATGAATTGAAAGATATCAAAGGAGAAACTCAAGGTAAGCCTTGGATTACCAGAATCCCGACATCACTTACAATTCTTCAGGCACAGAATATTGGTTTAGAAGTGCAGCACGCATTACCATTCACGAAAGAAGACCCATTAGATTTTGAAAATCCTGAAGAAGTCATTACCGAAAGTAATTTCTATCCATCCGATGACCAAATGGAAGCAGAGAAAGGTAAGTTGGTAGAAAACATAGAGATCAATAACGATTATCTGCAGTTGACCAATAATGACAATCCACACCAGGTTATTGCACAGCTTTCTTTAGATGATCTGAAACAAGCTTTAGAATAATAATTTTTGTTTAATCCATTACAAGGGCGGTTTTCTAAGCCGCCCTTTTTATTAACTATTAAAATTGATGAAATGACACAAATTTTATATAAACAAAAATCATCTATGCGGAGAGGAGAAACAATAAGAGGAATGAATTTCGTAAGTCCTCTTGTGGAGTATAAATTTTATAATCAAAACTCGGAGCAGATTTATAAAAAATATTTTCCCGATGCAGATAACTTACAGCAAGCAAACAGCAATCTTATTCTTGATGCTATTGATGAAACCAAAAACGGGTATGATTTTAAAAGATATGATTTTTTTTCTGATAAGAATAGAGACGGCAAAATTAATCCTAATGAAGAACTGATTTTTAAATTGTTATTATTTGTCTCAACAGACGGTAACAAAGTAAAAGAGTGTTACGAAGTGGTAAAGCCTGCTGACGACGAAATCATCTTTTTCTTAGAAACTGATTCAGATTCTTTAAGTGAGCAAAAATTATTTGGAAGAGTCTCAGAAAAAATTAGAAAAACTTATCTTAATACATCTACTGGGAAATTATATAGTACCTTCTTTGATGGAAATATCATAGAAATAGTTCAGAAGTATTTAAAAGCTAATAAGCCGATTATTGAGGAACTCTTTATTAATGGTTATATTACAGATAAAAGTATTGCAGCGGGTTTTTTCTCAGGAGTTCGATATCTACTTGTGGCATTATCAGCACCAAGTAAAGCTTTAGGTTGGGTTGTAAATAAGCTTGGAGAAGAATTTGACTCCTTAAAAATACCAGACGAATTCTGGGATACAGAAAACGAGAACTATTCTTTTAATAAAGAAAACATCATAGAAAACCTAAGTATATCAACAGATAAGTTAGCCGTTCTCAAAACCCTTTTCACAGATAAAAAAGGGTTTAACCTTGCGGATGTAACTCCCAAAATGTTGGATGATATCATCCTCAATCAGCTTGCGGTTATAGAATCATTCGTAGGCAAATACAACAGCTATGTAAAAACCAAGATTGAGGACATTTTTAAAACATTAGAGTTGCCGGAGATGGAAATGGCAACAGACAGTATTGCCCAACCAATCGCTTTAATCTGTGGTGTCTGGAACGGATTGGTAGATTTTGTCTCATCTATTTTCAAGTTTATAGGAATGCTTTTAGAAGCTCCTTTTGATATCAGCAAAGATTTTCAGCAGATACTGGAGATGATAGACAATTTCTGGGATGGAATTAGAGACGGCAGCGTTTGGAAAAACCTGAAAAATGCTGTAGATGCAGGGATAAAAGATATGGTAGAATATCTGAAAGGAAAAGATGCAAATGATATCAATTGGGTTCGTATCTATTATATATCGGGCTTTACTATCTCATTTATAGGTACATTCTTTATTCCCGTTGCTCATGTTGCTAAAATAGGAGAATTAGGAAAGGTTGGTGAGATTTTGGTGAAAATAAATGAAGAAGTTGGCAAAACAATTTCCCAAACTGCTAAATTTGTAAAAGTTCAAACTGCAGAAGCTTACCACACAGTAAGCAAAGCATTGATGAACTTATTTGAGCTCATTAAAGTTGGCGGACAAAAGTTACTGAATTTTGTAGGTGATATATGGAAGAAAATCGCAGATTGGTTTTTAAAGAATAAGGAATTAATTAAAGGATGGACTAATAAAATTAAAGAAGCATTTAATAAAGAAGGTAAAACAGAGGAGTTTTTTAGAAAAATTGAAAAAAAGTTTAACCTTGTAGGACAGGAAATACTATCTGCTAATGACATAAAAACTCTAAGAAGATTATTAAAGGAGACCTTTGATGTCACTTTAGAATTTGTAGACCAAAATCCCGCTTTGAAAGCGAAGCTGAAAGATTGGACTGCGAGAAGAGTTGCAGGTTCTTTTAATATGGTAGAAGGCGTAATGTATCTGCGAAAAAGTGTAACAGCTTACACGGTACAGCACGAGATGTTTCATATGAAATTGTGGCACAAAATGACCAAAGAATTTCCTGAATTGCAGCCGCTTTTTCAAAAAACTTTAGGGAAAGAAAATCGTTTGTTCCACGAAGAATATGTATTGGCAGAATTTATGAAAAATCCAAGTAAATGGAGTGAGGCCGATTTATTGAATGATTTGAATTTTATAAATAAAAAACTAAGAAAACCAAAAGGATTACCTGATGTTGGTTTAGATTATTATAAAAAATGGAATTTAGAAAAAGAATTATTAAAGTTTAAATAATATGGATAAAGAAAAAATATTAATAGAAACATCAAAGAAAATATTAAATGATTTTGGAAGAGAATTTTTTGAAGACACATTTAAAATATTTACTCCACAAAAATTAAAAGATAGGGGGAATTATGAATACCCAATTGATGTTTGGGAAATTTTTGTAAATGTTCCTGATGAACAGTTTGGAGGACAAAGCCCTTTTTTAATTTGTTTCAAAGATGATGCATTAGAGCCATTTATGTTTCACGATGGTGGTGCTCCGGGAAGAGTTCCTGATTTAGAAGTTCTCAAGAAAAATGGGAAATATATAATTGGGAATGAGTGGAAAGGATAAATAATCATAAGCAGTCAGAAATGGCTGCTTTTTTAATATAATTTTGTAAAAGTTCAAACTGCAGAAGCTTACCACACTGTAAGCAAAGCCTTCATAGAATTATTTGAGCTTATTAAAGTTGGCGGACAAAAGCTAAAGAACTTTGTAAATGATATCTGGAAGAAAATCGCAGATTGGTTTTTGAAGAATAGAAAAACAGCAAATGCAGTAGATTGGATGTCTTCTAAGTTGTTTAAATTTGGAGACGATGATAGAACATTTAGAAATTTTCTAAATTAAGACAAAGGGCAACAGATGAATTTTATAATGTTTTATGTCACGGCGAACCAGACAGAATAATTATAAATGGTAGAAAATTGAAAGCAGAAGAGTTTGCTAAAATGCTTTTAGAACAAGGTTATGAGAAAGGAAAGCCGATAAGGCTAATTTCCTGTCATACGGGAGTTAAGCAAAATGGTTTTGCTTCAAAATTAGCAAAACCTTATCGGCAAAAGACGTTGCAGACATTTATAAACAACGTTGGGAAATTGAGGTATTTTTCCGATTCATAAAACAGAATCTGAATTTCAGTCATTTGTTAAGCAGAAATATCAATGGTGTAAAAGTGATAATGTACATGACCTTGATCACCTCTATTTTATTGATCGTCTATAAAAAAATTAATGAACTAAAGGGGTACAAGATCCCTAAATTGAAATTTGCACAAGAATTGGAGGTTCTGATCATTAAGGATATAGTTCGAAAAATGTGGCGGTGATCCAAACAAGGTAAATGCTATTCTAAACCCAGACTGAGGTTTCGAACACTTATGATTACAAATCCGCGACATCGGGTTATCACAGCTTTCTCTTTTAACTCATATCACAAGTTTTAACAATTACCAATGACACAAACACCTTATCGGGTGGCACAGGTACACTCGCTCGGGTGTGTCATCCACACATGGGCGGGTGCGTTATACACACTCGAGCGTGTGTGTCGTCTTATTCGACTTTAGAGGAGTGTGGTTATAGACCTAGTATTAAGTTCATTCAATATTCGGGAGAAGAAACTTATCCACAAAAAGAAAACACGACAAGTTTTGTCGCATTAAGAATTTATATTTGTGTAACAGAATTTAAAAACTAAATATTCCTACAACCATCAATGAAAAAAGATTTTTACCTTACCAGATACTCTCTGATCATCAAAAGACTGGAGCGATCACCAGCCACATATCCCGAGCTGGAGAGCTACCTTCTCAACTCCTTCGAGTTTCAGGATGCCAAGATCGTGAGCTACTCCATTCGTACGTTGCAAAGGGATATCAAGGACATAGCGAATCTTTTCAATTTTGATATTCATAACAAGAAAAAGGGTGACAACCGTTATTATATAGAAAGCCGCCCGGTAATGGAAGTGGACGAGTACAACCAGCGCCTGGTAGAATCTTTCCAGATTATGAACGCAGTGAACTCCCAACCGGATTTTGCAGAATTCGTCTATCTGGAAAACCGGACCCCGAGGGGGATACATAACTTCTATGACCTCCTTTTCGCTATCAGGAACAAAAGGATTATCGAGTTTCAGCATTTCAAATACAAAGACCAAAGTATCACATCCAGAAAAGTCCATCCCATGGCGCTCAAAGAGTCCAAAGACCGGTGGTATCTCATCGCCCTGGATACAAAAGATGAGAAACTGAAAGCATTCGGGTTGGACAGGATCAGTGATCTTTCCGTGAGCAAAGCCGGTTTCAAGCTTCAGCAACGATTTGATTTGAAAGAACATTTCAAGAACGCCTTCGGAATCATGAATCTGGAAGAACAACCGGAAAACATCGTCATCCGCTCTACAAAAGAACAGGCAGAGTATCTCAAAAGCTCTCCGCTCCATCATTCCCAGCAAATCCAAAAGGAGACGGACAAATATGTTTATTTCACATATGATCTTTTCCCGACTTATGACTTTATCCAAGAGATCCTGTCATTTGGAAACCAAGTCAAGGTAATGGAGCCTAAAAGTCTTATTAATAAGGTGAAAGAGACATTGGAAAAATCTATCCAGCAGTATGATGATCCTGCTCTGGAAGAAGAAAAAAACTGATATTTTCCTATTAAGACAATCAACATGTTGTCCATTGTCAAAATTTATTATATTTGTGATGAATGGCAACTAAAGCACTTTTTAACTCTGTCGTCAATTGGTTTATCCTCCAGAGGATAGATCAGATAGAACATTTTATAAAGTATCCCAAAGAAACCCAGGAGGGTCTCTTGTTCTCGCAGCTATTCCATGCAGAGGAGACGGAGTATGGGCAGAAGTATGGCTTCAGTTCAATATCAAACTACCGCGATTTTCAGAAAAAAGTTCCGATTGTCTGTTATGAAGATTTTGAGCCTTATATCGAGAAAGCAAGGCAAGGTCAGAAAGATGTTTTCTGGCCGGGAGTGATCAGGCAATTTGCGAAATCCTCCGGAACGACCAATGCCAAAAGTAAGTACATTCCTATTACCGATGAAAGTCTGGAAGATTGCCATTACAAGGCGGGTAAAGATATGGTTGCCCTGTATGTCAACAATCATCCGGAAAGCGAACTGTTCCAGCACAAGAATCTTAGACTAGGAGGTAGTGCGGAGATGTATCAGGATTTCAATACCAAATTTGGAGACCTGTCGGCGATACTGATCGAGAATCTACCTTTTTGGGTAGAGATCATCAATACACCGAGTAAAAAAATATCACTCATGTCCGAATGGGAAAGCAAGATGAAGGCAATCATCAGCGAAGTGAAAAATGAAGATGTAGGAAGTCTGACAGGCGTTCCAAGCTGGATGATGGTTCTTCTGCAAAGAACATTACAAGAGACAGGGAAAAATAGCATCGGTGAACTTTGGCCCAATCTGGAAGTTTTTTTCCATGGTGGAATCAGTTTCAAACCCTATAAAAATCAGTATAAAGAGATCATAGGGAAAGATATCCGATATTATGAGATTTATAATGCTTCCGAAGGCTTTTTTGCTATTCAGGATCAGGCGGGTAGTGATGAAATGCTGTTGATGCTCGATTACGGAATCTTCTATGAATTTATTCCTATGGATAAATATTATGCAGGAATTAGGGAAGCAATTCCGATTCAGGAAGTTGAGCTAGATAAGAATTATGCAGTCGTTATTACAACAAATGGAGGGCTTTGGCGCTATTTGATTGGTGATACTGTAAAGTTTACATCGGTTCATCCTCACAGAATTAAGATTTCGGGACGGACAAAACATTACATCAATGCTTTCGGAGAAGAGCTGATGATTGATAATGTGGAAACGGCTCTTAAAATTACTTGTGAGCATCTGGATGCCAGCATTTCCGATTACACGGGAGCTCCGGTTTTCATGACCAATGAAAGCAAAGGTTGCCACGAATGGATCTTCGAATTCACAAAAAAACCGAATGATATCAAAGAATTTACAGAAGTATTTGACAACACACTTAAAACTTTAAATTCTGACTACGAAGCAAAACGCTATAATAATATTACATTAAGATGTCCGATAGTGCATTCCGCAAAGCCGAATCTGTTTTATGAATGGATGGCAAGCCGTGGAAAGCTAGGCGGGCAGAACAAAGTTCCAAGATTGAGTAATGACCGACAGTACATCGATCCACTCCTTGCCTTGAATCAGGGTTCATATTAAAACTTTTGCTCCAGAAGTCCAGGCTTTTCTCTGTGCAGATGCAGAATCAGTTCTCCAAACATTGTATTGGCCCAGGCAAACCAACTCCTTGAAAAATCTTTAGGGTTATTAACATCAAAAGACTCATGGATGAAACCTGTTCCTGCATGGGTAGCTTTTAGCATTTTCAGGCAATGCAGGATTTCTTCATCTTTATGACTTGTCAATGCCTGCATGATCAAACCCAGTGGCCAGATCTTGTTCTCACCCACATGCGGGCCTCCGATTCCTTTGGCATATTTCCCAGAATTGAACCAGGGATTATGCTCACCCAACGAAAATTTTCGAGTGTTCTGGTATATGGGATCAAGGATGTCGGTATAGCCGAGATAAGGAATAGACAGAAGGTTTGGAACATTGGCGTCATCCATGAACAAGGCATTGCCATAGCCATCAATTTCCAGCGGATAGATTTTTCCGGCTTCCGGGTGATCCATTATGGCATGGGCTTTAATAGCATGGTCTACCTCTTCTGCCATAGCCTTACATTCAGCTGCCATCTGAAGATCTTTATAGATCACTGTGAAGATCACAGAAAGCTGTCTTAATGAAACCACAGCAAACATATTAGAAGATATTAGGAGCGGATAGAACGTTGCATCATCGGATGGTCGAAACATCGAGAGGATCAGTCCATTCTTCTTCGTGGGATTACCATATCCTCCGGCAAATTGGGTGTCCAGGGCATTACCATTCTGTCTTTGGAATTTGTAAGGGCCTTTGGATTCTTTTCTCTGTTGCTCTTTGAAAGTGTTGTAGATCAGCTTTGCCACATTTTTCCATTGGCTGTCAAAGATGGAGCTGTCGTTGGTCTCTTTCCAATAACCGTAGGCCAAGCGAACAACATAGCATAACGAGTCAACTTCCCACTTCCGTTCGTGCACGCCGGGTTTCATCTCGGTCAGGTCATTCTGCCACTCGCTTTTTTGTGATGGGTCATTGTAAAACGCATTGGCATAAGGGTCAAGTAATACACACTCAGCTTGCTTGTTGATCACGCCCTGCAGCATCGTTTTTAGCTTTCTGTCCTGATTGGCGAGGCTCAGATATGGCCATACCTGCGCAGAAGAATCCCTCAGCCACATAGCATCAATATCACCCGTGATGATGTATGTATAAGGTTTTCCGTCTTTCTCATAATAGTTGACCGTGGTGTCCAGTGTGTTCGGAAAGCAGTTTTCAAACATCCACGCTAGCTCCTTGTCATTGATGGATTTTTTGACACTCAGGATTTTTTTCTCTACAGCTTCGGATACAAATTTTCTCTTCTCCTTAAAAGGTCTTTGGGATATAAATTCCTCATCAAACATTGTGATGAGTGGTATTGGTGTGCTCAGGAATATAGTTCCAAGAGCGGCTTTTTTTAAAAAGACCCTTCTGTTTTCCATTGATTCGGGATTATGAGAATATTTATATCTAATGATTAATAAGCTCTCTTGCCTGAGAAATAGCCGCATCAGTAATCTTTGAGCCTGATATCAACTGTGCAATTTCGTTCAGTTTTTCATCCTCGGAGAGTTTCAAAATAGTTGTCTTGGTAATTCCATTTTCGTCAAATTTCACCACTTTGTAATTCTCGTTTCCTTTCGCTGCAACTTGTGCAAGATGGGTGATCACTATGAGTTGAAGGTCTTGTGACATCTCCTTCATCAGTTTTCCCATTTCTTCGGCAATTCTTCCGGAAACACCGGTGTCGATCTCATCCAGGATCAAAGTTGGAAGCGCATTGTTCTCGGCCATTATCTTTTTGATGGCGAGCATTACTCTGGAACGTTCTCCGCCGGAAACCGCACTTTGGATTGGCTTTAACGGAAAACCAGAATTGGCCTGAAACAGGATCTGAATATTATTTTTCCCAAATAAATTGAATGATGAGGTATCTGTTAAATCAATTTTCAGAACAGCTTTTTCCAGACCTAATTGAGCAAAGATGTCTTTGGCTTGATTTTCTAAGTTTCCAGAAAATTTCAATCGGTTTTCGGATAACTTTTTACTCAGAAAATCAAGCTCTTTTTCAATGGTTTTAAGGCTTTTTTCTTTTTCTTCAATTTGATTTTCAATTGATTCAAGAGAGTTTTGAGTTGCAGATAACTCGTCTCTTATTTCCAGAAGCCCATTGATATCATTCACCTGATGTTTTAGAAATAAAGCGTTCAATCGGTTGACTGTTGTCAATACAGCTTGTAAAAGATTTGGGTCGATTTCCAGACTTTCAGCTTTATTTTCAATCTCGGTATTGATATCTTTTAGCTCCAGATAAGAAGTTTCCAGCCTTTGCGAAAGGTCTTGGTAATCCGAAGATAATTCTGAAAGTTTTTGAATCTTGTTTTTAACATCAAAAAGATTGGATAAGATCCCGAAATCGTCTTGATTTAATTTGGAAATAGTTTCTGAAAGATATTCGCTGATCTGTTCGGCATTTTCTTGTATTCCGAGTTGATTTTGGATTTCCCCATAATCTAAATCATCTAGCTGTAATTCTTCTAGTTCGGCAAGTAGAAAATTTTTATAATCCGATTCTTTATTGTTTTCTGCCAAATCAGATCTCAGTTGCCCGATTTCTCGTTTTATAATCTGATGATTGCTGAAGTGGTTTTGATAATCAGATAATAATGTCTTATTTTTTGCCAATCCATCGAGAATCCCGAATTGGAATTGCTCCGTGAAAAGATCAGACGTTTCGAATTGTGAATGGATATCAATTAGTTTCGATGACAACTCTTTCAGAATGTCTAGTGTTACAGGGACATCATTAATAAATGCACGGGATTTCCCGTTCGGTAAGATCTCTCTTCTGATTATAGTTTGTCCTTCAAAATCAAGGTCTTTATCTTCAAAAAAATCTTTGAAGTTTTCACTGATTTTGAACTCCGTTTCGACAATGCTTTTTACATCAGATTTTGCAAAGGATTTCACATCGGCCCTTTCTCCCATGATCAGACGAAGAGCTCCAAGAATAATTGATTTCCCTGCACCCGTTTCTCCGGTAATGACTTGTAATCCGGTTTTCAGGTCGATTTCCAACCGGTCGATCAACGCGAAATTTTGTATGAAAATTCTTGAAAGCATGATTTTTAATTATTAATCGTCAATTATTAATTAAAAATTATTTCCATTTGTCCCACTTGGTATCGATGTCTTTCGGTGCGAATGTACTCATTAGCGTTCTGAGTTCACTGATATTCACAGATGTGTTTGGTCCGCTGTTAAAGATGTTGAAAATCTCGGTACTCTTAGTTTCAATGAAAAGATTGAAAGGATAGTTCATCTGAAAGCTATTTTCATAGAACTTAAGCTGCATCAATGATTCTGCAATAGTTTTTTTTGCAGGATTTTGATCTTGTTTTGCAAGATTGTCCAATCCTGATCTGTGATAGCTATAATATACCGTTCTAAGAGTAGAGATGTTTTCATTTTGTAAACCAGTAATCAGAGCTCCTCTGTTTCTTTGACTTTCTATTTGATTCCATCCCTCATAGTTTTGGTTCTGAGAGTTCTGAGCGATTTTCATAGCTTTATCAAACCATGGCTGACCTCCTTTCAATTTAAAACTATCACCATCGTAACCTAGTATAACATAGATATAAAAGCTGACAACATCGATGAGGTTTTTTCCGGAAAACTGTCTTTCGTTGAAAATTAAATTTTCGTTTTCATTGTATTCAAAGGAGAAGCTTGTATCATTTATATTAATTAGAGGAGATTCGTACTGAGAATTAAAAACAGGTCTTGTCGCTTGCACTACAAGGTTTCCTTTGAAAATATTATTTCCGGTTCTTTCGGTAATGACCATTGCAAAATTGCATTTGACTTTTTCAAAATTTTGAAGCTTTTTTCCAGTCCAGCTTGTATTATTAATGAAATCTCTCAAGGATTTTTCCAATGTTCTGAAAACCTGCGTGTTACTTCCCGCAAGTTGTTGGTTGTTAATTTGAACGGTTGCTAATAGCTCCTGCGAAAATACAGATTGAGAAAAAAGCAAAGCACAGATTATATAAAGTAGTTTTTTCATCCAAATAAAAATGTTTGTAAAAATAGGGATTCTTTGTTAAAAGTGATAATCAAATATTATTAAACTAATAACGGGATTCCCTGCATTTTGTTACAATTTTTGTTCTATAAAATCCAGAATGTCTTTTGCCACTTCTTCTTTTGATTTTAATGTAAAAGATTGTTCTTCGGTTGGTGTGAAAATTTTGATCTTATTAGTGGCATTTGCAAAACCGGCACCTTCATCACGGAGAGAGTTTAGAATAATCATATCGAGATTTTTCTTGACTAATTTTCCTTTGGCATTTTCTTCTTCGTTCTGGGTTTCCAAAGCAAAACCAACTAAAAATTGATTAGTTTTTTTCTCGCCCATTGTGCGAAGAATGTCTTTGTTTTTGACCAATTCTATGGTTAGTTCATTCTCATTTTTCTTGATTTTTTCCGTTGCTTTTACTTTTGGTGTATAATCTGCAACGGCGGCGCTCATTATTGCAACATCTGTCTCTTCGTAATATTTAAAAACTTCGTCAAACATTTCCTGAGCCGATGTTACCCTATGAAGAGTGATGTTTTTATTGTCAACTTTTTGAGAAGATGGACCTGAAATTAAAACAACTTCGGCTCCCCGTTTTGCTGCTTCTTTAGCTAAATCAAATCCCATTTTTCCGGAAGAATGATTTCCAATGAATCTCACTGGATCTATATTTTCGTAAGTAGGGCCTGCAGTAATCAAGAATTTTTTACCAGCAAATTTTTGTTTAGTAGCAGCCAATTGATTTTTAACCACGGAAAAAATTGTTTCAGTTTCTGCCAACCTTCCTTGTCCAACCAATCCGCTAGCCAATTCTCCGAATTCTGCCGGAATGATTTGATGTCCAAAGCTCTCAGCTGTTTGCAGATTTTTTGTTACCGCTGGATGGGCATACATATCAAGATCCATGGCGGGTGCAATGATAACGGGACATTTTGCCGACATATATACTGCCATTAGAAAATTGTCGCAGAGTCCGTTTGTGATTTTTGCGAGAGTATTTGCAGTACAAGGCGCAATAAGCATTACATCGGCCCAAAGAGCAATATCAACGTGATTGTTCCAGTTTTTACCATCATCAAAAAAGTCAGTGTAAACTTTATTTTTTGAAAGAGTAGAAAGTGTAAGAGGAGACACAAAATCCTCGGCAGATTTCGTTAAAATTACCTTTACTTCTGCTCCTGCCTTTACGAAATCACGAATAAGATAATTTATTTTATAAGCAGCGATTCCACCAGTAATTCCCAGAATAATCTTTTTGCCCTGCAAGCTCATTTTGCTTTGATTTTTATTAACGAAAGTATTAATAATTTTATTAATAAAAAAACCGTCTCTATTTTATAATTGAGACGGTTCTGTATTTTTTGATCAATACAAAATTGATTATTTTCTTTCTTCAGTTTTTCTGAAATAAATTTCATCATCCAACCACTCTTTCAGGGCTATAGATGTTGGTTTTGGAAGTTTTTCGTAATGCTTAGAGATTTCAATCTGTTCTCTGTTTTCGAAAACTTCTTCCAAAGTAGAGTTGTGAACAGCAAATTCATCCAATTTACCATGAAGTTCCGAGCGGATTTCAGCATTGATCTGTTCGGCTCTTTTACCCATGATTACGATAGCCTCATAGATGCTACCTACTTTTTCTTCGATTTTATCTTTGTCGTAAGTGATTGTGCTTACTTCAGCTTTTGTATCTTTAACACTCATTGGGCGAAATTATTTTTGAGAATGCAAATATAGTAATTATCTTTTAAACTTGAAAGTAGCTTGAGGTTCAGTAGAATTAATCTTTGCGCTGTCTCTTCTTGTCTGTTCTGCAGCTTTCTGCATTTGAAGCTGATTTTTTTCTTGAGCCAATTCTTTTTTCTCGTTTTCTTTATCTTGAGAATTTTTCACTTTTGCATCATATTCGGCTTTTCTCTTTTCCACTTCTACTTGTAGTTCTGCGAATTTTACCTTTTCAGCTTCAAGTTTTGTGTAAAGATCGTTTGCGGTTTTAGCATATTCTGAATCAGGAAGTTCTGTAGATATTCTTTTTGCATAGGCAGCTGCTGCGTCAAGCCTCTCTTTTTTAAGGTCATAAACCGAGTTTAGAGCCAATTCATATTTAGATTTAAGAGAGATGTCGTAGATTTTTGGTCTAAGTTTCGTTGCCGGGAAATCTTCCAAAACGTTTTCCATGGCTACGGATGCCGCTTTGTATTCTCCCATTTTATAATATTGCTTTGCATTTTCAAATGCTTTGAACTCAAGCTTGTATCCTAACTCATCAATCATTTGAGTGATGTTTTTGGAACGTTCGGAATCGGGATATTCGTTGATGAAATTCTGTAATTCGGTTATTGCAGACTCTGTATTACTCTGATCCAGATTGTAGTCCAAAGATCCTTCATAATAACAAAGAGCAGAAAAATAAGCAGCTTCTTCTTTTCTCGGATCTTGAGGGAAACTGATTGCGAAATTTTTGAATTGATTGGCTGCAAGTCTAAAATTCTTGTCATAGTAATTAGCATAGGCAGAGTTGAACACCACATTGGGGGCATCATCTGTACCAGCTACAAGATTTGGTAATCGATCATATAGAGCGAGTGCGTCCGCCCATTTTTTCTTCGCAAATTTTTCATTGGCCACTTTCAAGATAAACTCTTTATCAGCGCTCTTCATTGCTCTATCCATTTCTGTTTTGCAAGACAGCAAAACCACCGACATCATCAGCAGACTAATATATTTCTTCATAGCAATTGTCAGAATATTCTGAAATATTGAATATTAATAATTTGCAAAAATAAAACTTTTTTCATCATTCTCTTTTTTTTATGAAAGATTAACGTTTATAATACTTAGCTTATTTTTTTCATAAAATTAATTTGACATAATTAGATTGTAATAAATACTAATCTTTTACTTTTGCAGGGAAAATTAATTATCATGAAATTCAAATACTTTCTTGCGTTGTTTCCTATTATGTTTTTTTCCCAGAAAACAACAGTTATAAAATTTTACGAGCCTATAAAGGACAATACAAAAACCTTTAGAACTTTATCTGTTATTGACAACCGTGAAGATAAAGAGTTGGGTACAATTACTTATAAAAAAGAAACATATCGTTTCGAATTTCCGGATAATGATGCAAAGAAAAGTATTGATGGCTGGTTTGTTTCTTCCAATAAAACTCCGTCTGGTAACAATGATATGGTTGTTTTTTTAGAAGACTTTCGGGTTTTCAGCGAAGATGTGCAAGATGTTACCTTGCCAAAGGCTGAAGTCAAAATAAGTTCTTTTGTACTAAAAGACGGTAATTATTACTATTTGGACAGAATTAATAAAGTTGTTAATATTAGCCCTAATGTTAATAAAACACCTTTTGGGTTATCTTATACCCTTTCAAATTTATTACATGAGTTTATTAAAACTTCATATAAAACTAAACCATCTGAGTTGAAAATTGCTGGAGATCAACTAGCTAACTATGCTGATATTATTGCTAGTGAGTTGCCTGCTTTTAAAGACTCTCAAATCAAAGATGGTGTTTATCCGGATTATAAGTCTTTCTTCGATAATACACCTTCAGAAGGCTACGAATTGGTGAAAAATTCTAAAGGTGAAGTGGTGAGGGCAAAAAAAGGAGATGAGCGAATTCCTGCCTATAAAATGTTTGCTTATGCGGAAAATGGAAAAATATATCATCATGCTCTAAGCGGGTTTTTGGAACTTATGAAAGACGACAAGGGGTTCTATGTTTTTACGAATTATGTAACACTTTTCCCTGTTCAGGCAGATTCAACTTATGGTATGTTTGGTCTTATAGGAGGTATTGCAGGAGCAATTGATGCCAACGCAAAAAATAAAAAATTAAAGAAAGAAGAAAAATATAATATTTATATAGATCCTCTTACAGGAGATTACATTCTTCGTAAGTAAAACTCACACAAAATATTTTTAAGAGACTTTTCAGTCTCTTTTTTTATCTTTGCAAATTACAAGAATTATAAATGAAGAATATCAGGAATTTCTGCATCATTGCACATATCGATCACGGTAAGAGTACATTGGCAGATCGTCTTTTAGAATATACAAATACTGTTACACAAAGAGAATTGCAGTCGCAGACTTTGGATGACATGGATCTAGAGAAAGAACGTGGAATTACGATCAAATCACACGCGATCCAAATGGATTATGAGTTAAATGGAGAAAAATTTGTCTTAAATCTAATTGACACACCGGGACACGTGGATTTTTCTTACGAGGTTTCCCGTTCTATTGCCGCTTGTGAAGGTGCGCTTTTGATTGTAGATGCGGCACAGAGTATTCAGGCACAAACTATATCTAACCTTTATTTGGCTTTGGAAAATGATTTGACAATCATTCCGATTCTTAATAAAATAGACCTGCCTTCTGCAAACCCTGAAGAAGTTACGGATGAAATTATGAATCTCATTGGTTGCGACTATGAAGATGTTTTGAGGGTTTCAGGAAAAACAGGAGAGGGTGTTCATAACCTATTGGAGCAGATTGTTGAAAGAATTCCGGCACCAGTTGGAGATCCGGAAGCACCACTTCAAGCATTGATTTTTGACTCAGTCTATAATCCGTTCAGAGGAATTGAAGCCTATTTCAAAGTCGTAAATGGAAGCATTTCTAAAAACGAAAAAATTAAATTCTTCGCAACGGGGAAAGAATATGGAGCTGATGAGGTAGGAACTTTGAAATTAAAACAGGTTCCTAAGAAAACGATTCAGTGTGGAGATGTGGGATATTTGATTTCAGGTATCAAAGATGCACGTGAAGTAAAAGTTGGAGATACAATCACTTCTTTTGAAAAGCCTGCTGAAGCTCCAATTGATGGATTCGAAGAGGTAAAGCCAATGGTTTTTGCAGGAATTTATCCTATCGAATCTGAGGATTTTGAAGAATTAAGATTCTCTCTAGAAAAATTAAGATTAAATGATGCTTCTCTAGTTTTCGAACCGGAAAGTTCTGCGGCTCTTGGTTTTGGTTTCCGTTGTGGATTCTTGGGAATGTTGCATATGGAAATTGTGCAAGAACGTTTGGATAGAGAATTCAATATGAACGTGATTACAACGGTTCCGAACGTTTCTTACCACGGATACACCAAGAAAGAACCAGAAACGGCAATCTTAATCAATAACCCATCGGAAATGATGGATCCGACAACAATGGACAGAGTGGAAGAACCTTTCATCAAGGCTTCTATTATCACAAAATCCGATTTCGTTGGACCAGTTATGACGCTTTGTATCGAAAAACGAGGCGAAATTGTTAATCAAAGCTATTTGACTTCAGAAAGAGTAGAATTGATTTTCAACATGCCTTTGGCTGAGGTGGTTTTCGATTTCTATGACAGGCTGAAAGCTATTTCCAAAGGATATGCTTCTTTCGATTATCATCCCATCGGGTTCAGAGCTTCTAAGTTGGTGAAAATGGATATACTAATCAATGGAGATATGGTCGATGCATTATCTTCATTGATTCACGACTCTAATGCGTATCACATTGGTAAAAAGATGTGTGAAAAGCTTCGTGAACTGATTCCGAGACAACAGTTCGATATTGCTGTTCAGGCGGCTTTGGGAACGAAAGTTATTGCTAGAGAAACCATAAAAGCACTGAGAAAAGACGTTACCGCAAAATGTTACGGAGGTGATATTTCCAGAAAACGTAAACTTCTTGAAAAGCAAAAAGAAGGTAAGAAAAAGATGAAACAAATTGGTCGTGTAGAAGTTCCTCAATCGGCATTTATGGCTGTTTTGAAGCTTAACGATTAATTAATAAAATAATAAAAGCTGCGTTTATAAATTTAGATGCAGCTTTTTATTAATCAGAGGATTTCGCATTTTTTATGATCAATAGATGATCCAGACTTATTCTTCCGGCTCCAAAGCATATCAAAGTAATTAACATAATGATATAATACAATGGTATTTCGAAGCCATTGTCGCCTGAAGAAAATCCGTTTTCCCAATGCACTGTTACTATAGCAACAATCATTGTAATTATAAGTGGAAAGGAAATGATTCTTGTAAAAAGTCCTAAAGTTAATAAAACAACACCCAAAATTTCTGTTCCTGTCGCAAGATAAGCTTGGAAATAGGGAGCCGGGATGTTAAGGCTTGCAAACCAATCTCCAATTGCGTGGATGTCTTGAACTTTTTTTATGGCGGGTTCATAAAAGCCATAGGCTAAAGCCAATCTTATAGCCAATAAAGGTAAATCTTGTAAATTGTTAAGAGTGATATCTATTTTTTTCAGCATTTTTGATATTGTTTTTTTTAATTATTTATACCCTAAAATAAGGTTATTTTCCAGGGCAAATGCAACAAAATCTTCGGTTGTTTTCCTGGCAGTTGTTTTATCATTTTCATATTTGGAATAGATTTTTTCTAAATTTTCCAAAGTAGTGTTTTCTTCATTTAGTTGTACGATCATTTCTATAAATGGATAGGCCAAATCATTAAAATATACTTCTTTATCAATAATATTTCTATGGATGGTCACAAAATACTGTCCTCTGTCCCCGTCTGTAATATCTTTGGTTTTTTTAGTATGAATAGGATATTGCAAGCCTAAAATTTTTATCTCAGGATTGCCCACAATTATTTCCTGTTCAGGAGTTGGTTCAATTACAAATTCTGGAATTTCTGCATCTTCCATCATAAAGACCTCTATCTCGAGCCACTCGAACTGTAAAAGTTCTAATAAGAAAGGATATTGCTTTTTGAATGGAAACGGAGTCTCGCTGTAAAATTCGCATAGTTCTAAAGGTAATTTCCAAACTTGTGGCGTTTTACACTTGTGATTGGCAAAAAAATAATAAACCAGTTTTTTCCATTTCTTTTTCCCTATAAATTTTCTTGCAATAGGAAAAGCGGTTTTCAAAGTATCTTTTATAATGCCAAAAACTATTCTCCTGTATTCCGGAGTATTTTCTTGATTACTGGTTTTAGGCTCTTCCAAACCTGTTTTGCAATAATGACCCAGGGCTTGTTGAAGTGCAAATGTCTCAGTTTTGGAAAGCAACATTTTTAGATTTTTTTAAGGCATTTTTTTTGATTTTCCTCAAAGCGTCTATTTCATCTTGCAAAATAGAAAGTTCGGGGATATTAAAATCTCTTTCCAATAGAACCGGAATGTCATGTTTTAGATTTTTCATTGTAAATTCAAACAAATCGTAAACGGGATCTATAATTTCGCTTCCGTGTGTATCAATGATCAGACTTTCACTTACCTGAAGATGTCCTGCCATATGAATATATTTTACTTTATTCAAAGGCATTTTGGTAATGAAATTTTTTGCATCATATTGGTGATTGAATGCATTTACATACACATTATTGACATCCAAAAGCAATTCACAATCGCTGCGTTTCACAATTTCATTAATGAACTCTTCTTCCGGCATTTCAGCTGTTAACACCGTATAATAACTTCCATTCTCCAAGATTAGTCTTCGCCCCAATAAATCCTGAACCTGCTGAATATTCTCAACCACTCTGTCTATGGCATCTTGCGTGAAGGGTATCGGTAAAAGATCATATAAATGGGCATTGTCCACTTTAGAAAATGTGAGATGTTCGGAGTATACAGAAACCTGAAAATCTTCTAAGAATTGTTTTACTTTTTTCACGAAACTCACATCGATTCCTTCCGGACTTCCTACAGAAAGTGATAATCCGTGGCAAAATAATGGGTGTTTTTCGAGTGCTTTTTTTAGTTGTTGTTTCCAAAATCCGCCAATTTCCATCCAATTTTCGGGAGCTACCTCTATAAAATCGGGTTTAAGAACAGTACTTTCTAAAAACTCTTTCGAAAACTCTTTTCGATAGCCAATTCCTATCATAACTATTTGATTAAATGAATTTAAAGTAACCATCGGAATTCTCTCATAAGAATTCCGATGGTTACAATGCAGTTTATTTAGCTGCAGTTGCTTTTTTTACTTTTTTTGTCTTTTTGTCGCCACATTTCCCGTCACCACATTTTCCATCTTTTGTTTTGCCCTTTGCTTTTTTATCACCGCATGTTCCGTCCTTTGCTTTCCCGGAAGTTTTCTTGTCTCCACATTTGGCATCTTTTGTTTTGGCATCAGCAGCATTTCCTCCGCCGTGAGTCCCAGCTCCGCAAGTTGAGTCATAAGTTAGTTTTTCCGAAGATGAATTGGTTAGGCTTGTTCTCAGATGATTTCCGGTTCCTAGACTAGAAAAAGTTTTTGCCGACGTCATTGTAAAGGAACCTAATGCAATTGCACCTACTAAAATTGATTTTGTTTTCATTTTGATGAATTTTTAAAATTGTTAAACTGTATTTTTATATTAATACCAGTCAAATTTTAAAATCACCCATCAATTTGCATTAAAAAAGAGAATTGTTTTCAAATTGCTGATAATCAGCTGAAAAAAAATTATTTATCGGCATTCTTTTCTCTATATCTTTTAATCTGTTGCATGCATTTATACTTCTGATTGCTTAGGTTATGTTTCGTCGCATAGTTGTATTTCTTCTGAATTTCATCGAGCGTAGCAGATTTCAGAAATAATTCTTCTATAAGTTCTTTGCAATGATCAGTAATTTTCAGAAAAAAGGCATCTATTTTTTCTTTTTCAGATTTCTCCTTTTCAATATCATCAGATATTTCTTCAAAAAAATCATTTTGCTTTATGTCCTCCAATTTTACGATTCCCTTTATGTGCCTTAATTTTTTTAACCAAAGGTTTTTACAGATAGCAAAAATATATGTTTTAAGTGTTGCAGATAATTGAAAATCATCCTGGTTCAGCTTTTCCAACAATACGATTAGTGCATCCTGATAGAGATCTTCTGCGTCAGAAGATGTTCCGTTATTTTGCTTTACATACCAGATTATATCATCCAAATATGCATAATATTCTACACCAAATATTTCAATTTTTCTCATGAGATCATTAATGTTTTTTAGTTCTTTAAAAGACTTAAAAATAATCTACTAATTTATTTAAATATATATTAGGTTTGTGTTTTTTAATTATAAAAATGTATTTTATTAATATAAAATAAAAATATTGTCAATTTATTTATATTGATTCAAATCATAAAATCGATTCTCTACATTTGTATTATGAAAAATCTCTCCGTCCTATTCATCCTTATTTCTGTTTTCGGCTATTCTCAAATCCTCACACCTTACGAAAAAGGCAACGGCAATCAAACCACAACTTTTGACGAGATGCGAAAATTCTATCAGGAATTGTCAAAACAGTATCCATCCATCAGTTATGAAACCAAAGGCGAGGATGATAACGGTGCTCCGATTGATATTGTGATGTTTAATTATTCAGGTAAAAGTTTTGAAGAAGCGAGAAAAGGAAAGTCAGTTTTGTTTATCAATAACGGTATTCATCCAGGCGAACCAGACGGAATCGATGCAACGATGATGTTGATGCGAGATTTAGCAACAGGAAAGGTCAAAGTTCCTAAAAATGTAATCATTGCCGCAATCGCCAGCTATAATGTCAGCGGAATGATGAACCGAGGCAGTTATTCCAGAGCCAATCAAAATGGCCCGGAAGAATATGGTTTCCGAGGCGATGCCAGAAATTATGATTTGAACAGAGATTTCATCAAAACGGATTCAAAAAATTCCAGAAGTTTTCAGCAGATTTTTCAATGGCTGAAACCGGATGTTTTTATTGATAATCACGTCAGCAACGGAGCAGATTATCAATATACTTTCACTTATATTTCAACCAATAAAGAACGTTTGGGAAATGTTCTCGGTAATTATTTCAATGACGAAATGCAGAAAACACTTCTGAAAAATATGGAGAAAAAAGGCGTGATCTCTGTTCCTTACGTGAACATTCACGGCGATGTTCCGGATGGCGGTTTTCCAGCTTTTGTGGATTCTCCGAGATATGCGACGGGTTACACGACTTTGTTCAATGCCATCGGGACGGTTGTGGAAACGCATATGTTGAAACCTTACAAAGACCGTGTGAAAGTCACTTACGATTATATGGTTGACAACCTGAATTATATTGATGAAAATTACAAAGCCATTCAGCAGAAAAGAGCTGAAAATCTGAAACAATACAAAGTCGGAAGCAAATATGCTTTGGCTTGGAAACTTGATTCTACAAAATATGAAACTATCGATTTCAAAGGTTTTGAAGCCAAATATAAACCAAGTGATGTTTCCGGAAAAACCAGACTTTGGTACGACAGAAATGCCAAATTTTCAAAACCTGTCAAATTTTATAACACTTATCTTCCGGCCAAAGAAATCACGATTCCTAAATATTATGTCATTCAACAATCCGAATGGAAAATCATTGATTTGCTGAAACTCAACCAAATCAAAATGACGCCGATAAAACAGGATTCGACAATTATAGTGGAACAATACCGAATCAAAGATTTCAAAACCGTCCCGAATCCTTATGAAGGTCATTATCTGCATTACGACACATTTGTGACCAAAGAATCCGGGAAAACGAAATTCAGGAAAGGTGATTTCCTGGTTCCATTGAATCAGGATGGTGTAAAATTTCTGTTGGAAACATTAGAACCGGAAGCAGTGGATTCTTACTTCAACTGGAATTTCTTTGACGCAATTTTGGGTCAGAAAGAATATTACTCGGCGTATGTTTTCGAAGATACAGCGAGCAAACTTCTGAAAGACAACAAAGCTTTGAAAACCGCCTTTGAAATAGAAAAAGCAAATAATCCCAAGTTTGCCGATGATGGACAAGCGCAGCTGGATTGGGTTTACAAACATTCAGACTATTACGAAAAGACGCATCGTCTTTATCCAATTTTTAGAATTAATTAAATTTGAAAAATAGGATAATTCTCTCGCAGATTAAGCTGATTTGGCAGATTAAAATTGTTCAAAATCTGCCAAATCAGCGAGAGTTAAATTCATAACCAATATCTAATTTTTCGGAACGTCAATCACTTTTTGCAACGCTTTTTTCGGATTGCCATTTCTATCCCAAAGCAAGGGGTAATTGGTTCTTCCGGGAATTGGATAATCGTTTTTCCATGACATTTCGTCTTTCATTCCCCAGGTTGTCACACGGTCCAGCTTATCTCTTTTGTTGTAGAAGATTTGGTACAATTCCGCATATCTGTCAGCCAGTTTATCATCGATTTCTTTTGGAAGTCCGTTTTGGTAAGGGTCGAGAAACGTTTTGAATTCCTCATTTTGAAACTGCTTGTGCATAAAAGCCTGTCCAATGATTTGACCTTCCTTCGTCACAGGCAAAACATCCACATCAATTTCCGTAATCATCACTTTGATACCACACGCTGCGTACGCATCAATTGCGTCCTCAATATATTGATTTTTAGGGTAATCCAATCCCCAATGACCTTGGATTCCGATGCCGTCAATTCGGATTCCGGCCGCTTGTAGCATTTTTACCATACGCACGATGCCTTTTACTTTTTCCGGTCTCCAGGCGTTGAAATCATTGTAATACAATTCGGTGTTCGGGGAATATTTCGCAGCGTATTGGAAAGACAATCGCATCAGCTCGTCGCCATCGCCAATACCTTTTACCCATCCTTCGTTACGGTAGCTCCCATCATCATCAATCACCTCATTCACAACATCCCAAGCTTGCACTTTCCCAGCATATCGGCTTGCAACCAATTTGATATGGTCGTGCAGACGCTCTTTGGTTTGCTCTTTTGTTTTTTGAGTGCCATCTTCATTTTTGAAAAACCAATCCGGAGTCTGGTTTTTCCAAACCAAGGTATGTCCAACGATGAACATTTTATTTTTCCTCCCAAATTCCACAAAAGCATCTGCCTGCGAAAAATCGAATTTCCCGGGAAGCGGATTTACGACTTCGGCTTTCATACAGTTTTCCGGCGTTATGGTGTTGAAATGCTGCAGTACAATATCCTGTTGTTTTTTATCTTTCCCCGTCACGATGTCATTGTTGACAGCCGTTCCGATTTTGAAAGCTTTGGAATAAGCCTCTTTGAATTTCACTTGCTGAGAAAAACTAACGGAAGAAATTACAACACTAAATAAGATAAGGTACTGTTTCATAAGCTCGAAAATTGATTTAACTAAATATAGAAAAATAAAATAAATGTGAAATTGACATTTATTCTAATGAATAAAATGACTAATCGTTCTGATAGATAGAGTTTTGTGAAATGTTTTTTAATAATTTATAGGCAGTTTCAAAGTTCCCGAAAATCATTACTAACAATTAAACAAATTTTGATTTGGGTCAATCCAAAGTCGAGTTTGATTTGCTTTGAATTGTTGAAAATTATGGTAAGTCTTAATAATAAGGAATTTTATTCGGGCAGCTTAATCCGCCTGTAGTTTATCCTGAGCTTGTCGAAGGGGCCCAATCTTTTCACTCCACTACGTTGCGTAAAAAGGATTTCCGCTCAAGTCGGGCTGCGGATTCAACGTAAAACAATAGTTTGCATAAAACAGATTTTTGTCATTCCGTAGGAATCTAAGTTGCTTTTTATTTTGAGATTATTTTTTGCGATTTATAAAAATTATCTCAGGATTCTTACCATCTAAATCTCTTTTGTTTCTTCCAAATAAACCAATTTCTGAATCACTTGGATTTTTATTATCTAGTTCTAAAGGGCTGACATAGGTGTACATTCCGTAACCGTGCCCAGAAACAATCCACCCATCAGTCTTATCTAATGTTGTAATGCCAAAATCGCCAGCAGGACCTCCAGCGTAAACAGGTCCAAATTCTTTCATTTGTTTTAAAGCTTCTTTGTGAATCTCTTTTACAGTATCAGCTTCATCAAAAATTATATATGTACCATGTTTGAAGACAACCCAATCTTGATATTTAGGATTAATAGCAAGTTTGATATGATTAATTAATTCTTGATTATTCATCTTTAATTCTTCATTTGAATTGGAACTCTTTTTATTGCAATTTAACATTACGAAATTCAATGCTATTATTCCGATTATTAGTTTCATTAGATTTATTACCAAAATGATGTTTCCCAAATATACAAACTTCCCAAACAGATTTCAATCTTAAACTCCCGACAACTTGCCATTCAACAAAAACTTAGTATTTTTGGTAAAATTATTATAACAAACCGTTTAGGTTTAATCATAAATCTATGAAAAAACTGAAATTCTCTCTATTCTCAATTCTTTTTTCTTTCATCTTGTCGGCTCAGCAAAATTCTTATTATCAGCAATATGCCAAATATAAAATGGATATTGATGTGGATGCTGCCAATTTCACCTATCAGGGAAAACAGACGCTTGATTACAGAAACAATTCGCCGGACGAGCTGAAAGTCGCTTATTTCCATTTGTATTGGAATGCTTTCAAACCGGGTTCTATGATGGACCAGCGTGTGCAGTCTCAGGGTGTAAATGCGGATGGAAGATTGGCAAAAAGAGTTGGAAATACAGTGGTTTCCAGATTATCCGAAATTCCGAAAAATGAAGAAGGCGCACAAAATATCCGTTGGATTAAGCAAAACGGAAAAGATTTGAAATTCGAGATTCAGGGAACTGTGATGAAAGTTTTTCTTGCTGAAACAATCAAACCAAATTCTTCCACGACTTTCACAATGGAATGGGACGCCAATATCCCGATGCAAATAAGAAGAGCTGGAAGAAACAACCGCGAAGGTGTCGATATGACGATGACACAATGGTATCCGAAAATCGCTGAGTACGATTATGACGGCTGGGCGGCTTTTGATTACGTGGGAAGAGAGTTTCACGCACCGTTTTCTGATTATGAAGTGAATATCAAAATCGATAAAGATTATGTTATCGGAGCCGGTGGAAATCTTGAAAACCCAACAGATGTCAAAGGTTATGACAGCAGTGTGACAGTCAAACCGGATATTGCGAACAAAGTAATTTGGAAATGGACAGCGCAAAATATTCTGGATTTTGCATGGGCGGCAGACAGAGATTATTCGGTGGAGAGCTTCCCGATTTTGGATGGGCCAAAAGTTTACCTGGTTTATCAGAAATCTGAAAAAACAAAATATTGGTCTGAGCTAAAACCATACATTACCAAATATTACCAATTGATGAATGCCACTTTCGGACGTTACAAATGGCCGAGCTATTCTTTTATCCAAGGTGGTGACGGCGGAATGGAATATGGTATGTGTACAATGGTTTTAGGAGAAGCTACAACATTAGATGGACTTTGTGAATTGATGTTCCACGAAGGTGCGCATTCTTGGTTTCAGCAGATGCTGGCAACCAACGAAAGTGTAAGGCCTTGGATGGATGAAGGATTCACACAATATGCACAAGATTTTGTTATGTACAGATTGTTCCCACCAAAAGAATCTCAGCCAAATCCTTTCGTTAACGCAATACGGGCTTATGTCAATTTCACAAAATCCGGAAAAGAAGAGCCTGCGGTTTGGCTGGGCGACCACCATGACAATGGGGCGGCTTACACCTACGCAAGTTATATCAAAGGTGAAACGTTTTTGGTACAGTTGGGCTATATTGTTGGCGAGGAAAATCTTAACAAGATTATGCTAAAGTATTACGACGAATGGGTGATGAAACATCCTACGGAAAGAGATTTCATTCATATTGCGCAATTGGTTTCAGGAATGGATTTGAAATGGTTCCAGCATTATTGGATCAATACCACAAAAACTATCGATTACGGAATCAAGAATGTGAAATATGACCCGCAATCAACAACAATAACTTTGGTGAACAAAGGTGGTGTTCCGATGCCGGTTGATTTCAGTATTTTGACAAAAGATAAAAAAGTCATCAATTATAATATTCCATTGAATCTGACCAGAGTTTGGAAAACGAAAGATATCTACGGTAATATTCAGACTTTGCCATTTTGGGCTTGGACTCAACAGGAATATAGCTTTACGATTCCTTATACCAAATCTCAGTTGTCTGCAATAGGAATCGATTTCAGCCAAAGATTGGCAGATGTGAATCCTGAAGATAATTATCTGGAAGTAAAATAAAAATATAGCAATGTAATTATTTAACAATGTACCAATGTCAACTTAAATATTGGTAAACTGTTAAATTTATAATTTGGTAAAATTAAACGAAGCAATGAACTCCATCGTAATCAATATAGGTAATACCAATATCCGTTTCGGATTGTTTGATGATGACAATTGTGACCTGTCTTGGGTCATCAATACAAAACCTTATAAAACGACAGATGAGCTGTTTGTGCAGATTTTGATGCTTTATCAGACTTATAAAATCGAAGTTGATAAAATTGATAAAATCATAATAGGTTCTGTTGTTCCCCAGTTGACAAAAGTTGTAGCTAGTGCAATCAAGAAAATCCACAATAAAATTCCTGTAATTGTAGATAGAAATACACCGTCTGGTGTTGTCCCAAAATCTAAACAAATGGGAACTGATATCTACGCTAATCTTGTCGCAGCACATAATCTTTATCCTGGTCAAAAGAAAATTATTCTGGATTTTGGGACGGCACTTACAGCAAGCTGCCTTGATTCAAATGGAGAAACATTGGGTGTTATCATTGCACCAGGAATTGTAACCTCGCTCAATAGCCTGATAAAAGGAACAGCTCAATTACCGGAAATAGAATTGGTTAAGCCAAAATCAGTTTTAGGGCTAGACACCATCAGCTGTATGCAAAGCGGAATGGTTTACGGCTTCCTCGGGATGGTAGAAGGTTTTATTGACAGGATCAATGATGAGGTTAATGATAAATGTTTCGTTATCGCAACGGGCGGTGTAAGCCATGTTTACAAACCTTTGACGGATAAGATCAATATCGGCGACAGATTACATACTTTGAAAGGTTTGTATTTCCTCGGGAAGGATTTGTAACTACCTTTTGTTTTTGAAGAAAGTTTTAACAATTGCAGAACATTCATTCTCTAAAACTCCAGTTACGACTTCTGTTTTCGGATGAAGCGATAAATTCTTATTAATGAAACCTCGTTGTTCATCTCTTGCCCCAATCACAACTTTCGAAATCTGTGACCAGGCTAAAGCTCCGGAGCACATTACACAAGGTTCCAGGGTTACGTAAAGGATACAGTTTTGAAGATATTTTCCGCCAAGAAAATTGGCAGCTGAGGTTATAGCTTGCATTTCTGCGTGAGCGGTCACATCATTAAGAGTTTCGGTAAGATTGTGAGATTTTGCAATGATTCTGTTATTAGAAACAATGATGCAACCAATTGGAACTTCGTCTTTTTCCAAAGCTTTTTCGGCTTCCTGCAAAGCCATTTTCATAAAATATTCATCAGTAAACATTAAATTGGTGATTGCTCGGATTTTGTCATATCAGCAATGCTTGTATCCAAAAGAGGAAGCATGTTATCACGAACGCTGATTAATAATTTTCTGATGCTGCAAGTGGCTTCATCTGTACAGTCAGCACATTTTTCGTAAAAATTAAGAGAAGCACAAGGTAACATCGCAACAGGACCATCAACGATTCTAATGACATCCAAAACTTTGATGTCAGCCGGGTTTTTCATAAAAGTATAACCACCTTCAGCACCTCTTTCGCTTTTAAGTATTTTATTCTGCTTTAGTTCTCTCAGTATTTGTTCTAGAAATTTCAGAGGAATACGTTCGCTCTCCGAAATTTTTTTCGCAGAAAATAAAGAAGCATTGTCTTTGCGGTTCAGAAACAGCAAAGTTTTGATAGCGTATTTGACTCTTTTTGAAAGCATTGTTTAATCTTACGAGTGTAAAAATAATCAAAAATTTATATTTCCAAAATAATATTATTAATCAAACAAAAACCGCTTCTTTTAGGAGCGGTTTAATAAAAAATGTTTTTTCTAATTTATGGGAAAGTAACTCCGGAATAAGAGTTGGGACTTACCATTGGTAGATTCGATTTATAAGTCTTATTAATTGCTTTTAAAAATTCATTAGCAATAATTCCATAGCCTCTTCCTGTTGGATGTACGCCATCAAGAGAAAATGCTCCTCCAGTTACGAATTTAGCATTGTATTTCACACCATCCCATTGGATTCCCGATGTAGAATTAAGTTCAATCATTTTGGCTTTTGCATCTACTAATGCTAAACCATATGAAGAAGCTAAGCTGGTAATAGATGTGTTATAAGCATCAACTGCAGCGGTTACTAAAGCAGCTTCTGCTTTTGTTAATACGTATTGATTTTCTAATGGATAAGATACTCCATTTACATTGATAGCTGCCGGAGCACTTGCGTTGGGTTTTGCAATAATCGAGCTAGCAGGCAATAATACATAGTCTTCAGAAGTTGCTTGTCTTGCTTGCCCAAAAATCTGTCCGAATGCAGCAGCTGTGGCAGCTCCTAATGAAGGCGTAAGTGCGGCAGTAAGTTGAGCAGATAAATTGGTTAAAGAAGTATCTTTAATAAGAACAGGGTTAGCTGAAGTTGAAGATAATAGATTAATTCTGTCTCCTGCTCCAAAAGCTGTTAAAGCTTGTTTTAATGGTCCATATAAGCTAGTATTCAATGTTGCTAGATTAGCTCCCAAAGCTGCAGGCGTTAATGGATTATACGGAACAGTTGTAAAATAAGGAACCGAAGAAACATAAGGGATATTTGCTATCACCCCTTTCGTTGCTCCAACAGATTTTAAGCCGTCAAGTACTCCTTTTATTGATGCTGCAACTACATTAGGATCAGAGATATCATTTGAACCATAGGTCGCCGGATTGGTATTTCCTTTTTGGTCAACACCTAATCCTCCACTTGTTGCATAACTTAGCACATCGTTTGCCCCAATCCAAAGAGAGAAGAATGTTGGTCTTTGTGCCATTGCATCTGCTAATACCGAAGTTGAAGCAGAAGTTGCAAATCTTACGAAATAAGGATTGGCTGCTCCAACTGAAAGATTAGCGGCGCTTCCATATCCAGGAGCAACTAGGTGGAATGATTTTGCGCCGGGCACTCCCATATTCTGATATGGTCCACCAGATGCAATATTGTCCAATGCCGCCGCCGCTGCGGATTGAACCGGAGATAAAGAACCAGATACAACTTGTAATGTATATTTTCCCCCAAAACCCGGAAGTCCAACAAACCCACCAGTATTATTTGGCATCATTGGTTGCTTGAATTCTCCTCCACCAGCAAGTTTCATTTGACCTGCGAGCATGCTTGGGTATGACTGATTTTGTCCATCAATATATAATGCTCCATCTCTGTATCCGGAAGTTAAAGAGTTTCCTAAAGAAACATATTTAGAAAAATTTGCTTCTCCGGATGTTACAACTACATCTTCTGTGCTGTTTTCAAAATCAGTCTGGCAACTTACTGCAAATAAAAGTGTTGCAGCTAATGTTGATATATATAATTTTTTCATAATTGATTCAATTTTTAAAATGCGTTGTAAGATAATCCTAAACCAAAGTAAAATACATCAGCTTTCGCTTGTCCTGCAAAGTTGTAATAGGCATTGTTGAAAGTTCTGCTTTTTGGCATTGCGTAAGCTCCGGAAATGTCTACCCCTATTTTGTTGAACTTAAGCCCAATACCTCCGGTAATAACATAATTATCAAAAGAAGGCGTTTCTGGAATAAAGTCTTTGTCGGCATAAGGCGTTTCATCATAATACCACCCTAATCTACCCGCAATCATGTCAGTGAATGCATATTGGGTTCCTACTCGTACGCTAGAAGTATTCTTAAAGTTTTTAGGGGTTATAGAAACTGTTGGATCAGATGCCTGATTTCCAGCTGGTGCATTCGCAAAATCCAAAGTTAACTTATTGTATCTTTCCCATCCATGATAGTTATAATCAGCAGATACTAACCATTTTGGAGTAATTTTGTAAGTCAAGCCTAATGTATATTCATCTACTAAAGGTAAAGTTGCTTTGAAACTATCAACACCTCCTGTGCTAACTAGATTTAGATTAGAATATAAGGAAGAGGGAACCATAAATGTTGCTTTACCTTCTTTAGCTTTCATGTCAACCGGAGAACGATATGCGATACTCACATCCCATTTATTATCTGGTTGGAAATAGAATCCGAATCCAAAGCCGTGACCTTTCGCTTCATCATCTAATAGGTTTAATTGTCCGTCATAAGCCGTTAAGGCTTTTGTCCAGTCTACTTTTCCGGTTGCGTAAATATAGCTCGCCCCAAATGATGCCCAAGGTGCTAGTTTTACGGAAATCATTGGCTGCCAATAAAAACTCTTCAATTCAAGTTTTTGAACCATTTCTTTGCCTTCCCAGTTGCTTGGCCATTCAATTGTACTACCAAAAGGTGTTGACAAGCTAAAACCAACAGAAAGATTGTCCCAAATTTTATATGCAACAGCAGCATAAATTGGAGTTCCTAGAGGATTATCCGTTTCAGTTTGTTGCAATGTGTTTGGATTTTGATATGTGATCTGATTTGATACACCAAAACCACCTGCAGCTACACTTAATCTTGAAGGAATGAAAGAAATCCCTGCTGGATTGAAAAATGCAACACTTGCATCCTCTGCGTGAGCACTTGTATGAGCCATCGCCAGCTGTTTAACACCTTGTAGAGATACTCGGAAGCCTCCCGCGTATGTCATGACTCCGGCTGCTAGTGCCATTGATATTAAAATTCGTTTCATATAATTATTATTAATGTTCCAAATTTATAATTATTTTAATAACAATTATAAAAATTTATAAAAAAAGTTAAACATTACTATTCGTAGAATAATTGTTTAATTTAAGTTTTAATTTAAGCTATTGATAATGTGGTTTTTATAATTTAATTTTAAATGTTTTTTTTATTAGTTTAATTTTAAACAATGTAATGCAAACCATATTAAAATGACGCTTTGTGTTTTGTTTTATTGTTAACGAATTTGTCTTTTTGTTAATGAATTATCAATATTAACTAAGTATTAACTCAAAATTAATAAAAAAATATTTTTTAAAAATATAATCAACAAGCCTAAACAAAAATTATATTAACTTTGCAATCAGACATAAAAAAAATTAAATATGAGTTGTGGATGTAAAACATCCGGCGATTCTTCCCATTCTTGTGGCACAAAAAGTGCAAATGGGTGTAGTAGTGTAGATACCTGCGGGAATAGTTATAAATTAAGTGTTTTTGACTGGCTTTCTGATGTTGATCCATCAAAATCAAAAGGCTCAGAATATGTAGAAGTTCGTTTCAAGAACGACCGTAAATTATATTATAAAAACGTCAACAACCTGCCGTTACATATTGGTAGCATCATTGCTGTAGAATCTAGTCCGGGACACGATATTGGAGTAGTAAGTCTTTCTGGAGAATTGGTGAAAATCCAAATGAAAAAGAAAAATTTCTCTGAAGATAGTGCGCTGAAAGTATATCGTCTTGCCAATCAAAAAGACGTTGAAACTTGGCAGGAACTAAGAAAAAAAGAAAATGACATCAAGATACAGGCCCGAAAAATTGCCTATAGAATTAATCTTGAGATGAAAATAACTGATGTTGAGTATCAAGGCGATGGATCCAAGGTAACTTTTTATTATACCGCAGATACCCGCGTGGATTTCCGTCAATTGATAAAAGAATATGCTGGTGCTTTCCGTACAAAAATTGATATGAAACAAATAGGATTTCGGCAAGAATCTGCAAAAGTTGGAGGTATCGGTTCTTGTGGAAGAGAATTGTGCTGTTCAACTTGGTTGACGGATTTCCGTTCTGTAAATACGAATGCCGCTAGATACCAGCAATTGAGTATCAACCCCCAGAAACTAGCCGGGCAATGCGGAAAATTGAAATGTTGCCTAAACTACGAACTGGATAGTTATCTGGATGTTTTGAGGGATTTTCCTTCTTCAAGCACTGTTCTTAATACGGAAAAAGGAAGAGCATTCTGCATCAAAATTGATGTTTTCAAAAAGAAAATGTGGTTTGCATATGTAGAAAATTCAATGGCTTGGTACGATCTTGATATCTTCGAAGTTCAAAAGATGATCGTAATGAATAAAAAAGGAGAAAAATCTCCTGCTTTAGAAGATCTGAAAGTGGTTGAAAATCGTTTGGTAACTTCTGACTTAATTCAGGAAAACAGTGTTGATCGTTTTGAGAAAAAGAACAGAAGGCCAAAATCCAATAACAATCGCGATAGAGACAGAAGCCGGGAAAGAGGGCCTAGACAAAATGAGAATAGAAATCAGAATGAATCTGGAAATTCTAAATCGCCGGATAATAATAGGCCTCAAAGACCTCAGGATAATAAACCTCGCGCCAATGATCAAAAGCCTGTGCAGAACAAAAATTTTGTACCTAAGAATAAACCGGTAGAGGTTCAGAACCAAAATCAAGATCAATCACAGGAAAATAAAAATCATAAAAAACCGTTCAAGAAAGCGAAAAAGAAAACGCCACCTAAAAATGAAGGTAATGCTTAGAATAATAGCAGTTTTAATTGTGTTTTTGTCTTTGGTGTCATGTCAAAGTGCCGATGAAACAGTTGTTGTAAAAGATATTGAGAACAAATGGAACAAAAAAAATATTCTGAATATTGATTTCGGCATAAATGATTTTCAAAATCCAAAAAGTATTATTTTTATTGTCAGAAATAATAATGATTATCCGTACAGCAACTTAAGACTTATTGCAAGTCTGGAACATAATAAAAAAGCCATTTCTACAGATACTCTTAATTTTGTTTTGGCAAAACCAAACGGAGAATGGATTGGATCAGGATTTGGTGACACTAAAGAAACATTGTTTCAGTATAAAGTGGATTACAAATTTCCTCAAAATGGCAATTATTCTATCAAAGTCACTCAGGCTATGAGACTTAATGTATTGCCGGGGATTGAAGATTTAGGAATTAAAGTTCAAAATACAAAGCCTTAATAAAAGTATTAATGGAAAATAAAAAATCTGAAAATAAAACCTTTCCTTTACCAGATAAGAAAAAATCCAAATCATTCATCAAAAAATGGATCAAAATTGTTTGGATTGGTTTTTTTGCCATTGTATTAGGTATTTCTGCTACATTTTTTGCCGTTTCTCAAGGTTTTGTAGGAGATATGCCGGACGTGAAAGAGTTGGAAAATCCGGATATTTTTGTGGCCTCTGAGATTTATTCTTCAGACAATGTTCTGTTAGGTAAATTTGAAAAAGAGAAAACCAAACCGGTTACATATAAACAACTCCCACCTTATTTGGTTTATGCACTTCAAGCAAAAGAAGATGAACGTTTCAAGGAGCACTCGGGGATAGATCTCAAATCTGTAGCGAGAGCTATATTTTTTCGTGGAGATAGAGGTGGAGGTTCTACCATCACACAACAGCTAGCGAAATTATTATTTACGGGTAATGCTTCAAAAAATAAAATTGAAAGAGCTATCCAAAAATTGCAAGAATGGTGTGTTGCTGTGAGTTTGGAAAAACGATATACAAAAGAAGAGATTGTTGCTTTATATTTTAATAAAATGGATTTCCTTTTCAATGCAAAAGGAATAGAAATGGCTTCAAGAGTTTATTTTAATAAATCGACTAATCAGTTAACTTTACCCGAAGCAGCTACTTTTGTGGCAATGCTGGAGGCTCCTAGAAGAAATAACCCTTATAGAAATCCAGAAAGAGCAAAATCAAGAAGAGATGTTGTTTTGGACCAAATGTTAAAGACAGGCTACATTGATCAGGCAACTTACGAGAAAGCTGTTGCTACACCAATAGTTGTAGATTTTCATGAGATCAAAACTGTAGAAGAAGGCTATTCTGCTTATTATAAATATTATCTTAGAAAAGAAATCCAGAATTATCTTGATGCTTACGAAAAAGAGACAGGAAAAGAATTGAATCTTTATAAAAATGGACTTAAGATCTATGTAACGCTTGATTCTAGAATGCAGAAATATGCAGAAGAAGCTATAAAAGAACATTTGACCGATCTTCAGAGAAATTTTGATAATGAAATGAAACGAAATCCGAATCGTCCGTATTACTTCTTATCCAAAACTCAAATCAATGATTTGATGATGAAATCGGTTCGCAATACTGGAAGATATAAGCAATTGAAAGCAGAAGGAATGCCGGAAGATTCAATTTTAATGGAGTTTCATGAGCCTGTAAAAATGACAAGGTTTACTTGGCAAGGTGAAGAGGAGGTTGAAATGTCTCCTTGGGACTCTATCCGTTATCATAAGCAGATTGCACAAGCAGGTCTGATGTCTATGGAACCTGCAACTGGAGATATAAAAGCTTGGGTTGGAGGGATCAATTGGCAACATTTTCAATATGATCATGTGAAGCAAGGTAAACGTCAGGTAGGATCCACTTTCAAGCCATTTGTATATGCTACGGCAATTATGCATCTTGGAATGACACCATGTTCTACTGTTTCAAATGCGCCTTATGCCAAAGGAAGCTGGTATGTAAAAGGAGGAGGAGGAAGCGTTACCATAAAAGAAGGTATTGCAAAATCTCTAAACCCTGTCGCAATCCGATTAGCAGAAATGGCAGGAACAGAGAATGTGATCCAATTAGCAAGAGATTTAGGTGTGACAGACCCAATTGATAAGAGTTTACCAATGGCTTTAGGTACTTCGGATATTACAATTTATGAGATGTTAGGAGCTTACAGCACATTTGCTAATTTTGGGAACTATACCAAACCGGAGATGATATGGAGGATTGAAGATGCGAATGGACGTGTCATCAAAGAAGTGAAGCCCGTTGTAAAAGAAGTAATGAACGAGATGTATGCCTATACAATGATTGACCTAATGAAAGGAGTGGCAGAATTTGGAACGGCTTCTGGAGAGTTGAGAAGAAGAGGTATCCCGGCAAGTGTAGAAATCGCAGGTAAAACTGGAACAACACAGAAGAACTCAGATGGTTGGTTTATGGGAATTGTTCCAAAATTAGCAACCGGAGTTTGGGTTGGCTGGGAAGACAGAGCAACACACTTCTGGAGTACAGGTGAAGGGCAAGGTTCCAAAATGGGATTGCCGATTTGGGCAATTTATATGAAAAAAGTATTTGCTGACAAAGCTTTGAATATTCTTCCGGAAGATAAGTTTATTAAGCCGGCCAACTGGACAGGAAGTTGCTCGGATCTTAATAATCTCAGAAACGGTTATGGAGATGAAGGAGGGTTGCAATCCATCGATGAACTTAAAAACCCTGTACAGGAGGTGCCTGACAAGCCGGTAAAAAAAGAAGATCATTCTAACGAATCACTTAACTCTACAGATGATGTAGATTTTAATAAATAAAATAATCCCGCATCGTTTGATGCGGGTTTTTTGATAATGAATTTAAAATATATCACCCATAAATTTACAGAATTATTCCCAGGAGATTTTTCTGGGAATCTAATGCAGAGACAAACGCTTGATGTTCTGTTCAGTACGGTTGAACCTGCTGATTTTGATAAAACCGAATTGATTGATTTTAATGAAAGTCTATCAATCGAAATCGGATTAGAGAAATTAGAAAATGATAAAGATTTTCTCGTTGCTCAAAATCTTCCAGACAATATCGAAACTTATGCAACGGCCTATGCAGGACATCAGTTTGGGAATTGGGCTGGGCAATTGGGAGATGGAAGAGCAATCTATGCAGGTGAAATTTTTAATCAGGGGAAACAAACCGAAATACAATGGAAAGGAGCAGGTGCTACGCCATATTCCAGGCATGCAGACGGAAGGGCGGTTTTGCGTTCCTCGATTCGGGAGTATCTGATGAGCGAGGCAATGTTTCATTTCGGCGTTCCTACAACCAGAGCCTTGAGTCTTTCGAAAACCGGGGAAGATGTAATTCGTGATATTCAATATTCTGGGAATCCACAAAAAGAGCAAGGCGCAGTAGTGGTAAGAACCGCCGAGTCATTTCTCAGATTCGGGCATTTTGAATTATTGTCGGCAAGAAATCAAATAGATTTATTAAAACAATTGGTGGATTATACGATTGAAAAATTTTATCCGGAAATTAATTCGGGAAATAATCCGAATAGATATATTGACTGGTTTCAAGCGATTTGCGACAGAACTTTGGAAATGATAATTGATTGGTATCGTGTTGGTTTTGTCCACGGCGTGATGAATACCGATAATATGTCGATTCTTGGACTCACGATTGATTATGGGCCGTTTTCTATGATGGATGGTTACGATTTGGAATTCACGCCGAACACAACAGATTTACCGGGAAAACGTTATGCCTTTGGAAAACAAGGACAAATCTCACATTGGAACTTGGCCGCTCTAGCCAATGCTGTTTTTCCTTTGATTAATGATTCCGAAATTCTTGAAAAAATACTGGATGATTACGGGAAATGCTTCTGGACAGAACACGACAAAATGTTGGCAGATAAATTCGGTTTTGATGAGGTTTTGCCGGAAGACGAAAGGTTCTTTACGGAATGGCAGCAACTGATGCAGGATTTGAATCTGGATCATACCTTATTTTTTCAAAGTCTTGAAAAGTCTGCTTCAGAAATTAAAATTGATGATCTCTCCAATTCTTTTTATCGAAATCTGAATGAAAATGAATTGAAACGACTTTCTAATTTTATCGAGAAATATCAAGAAAGAAAACTTAAAAATAAAATCTCAGAGACAGAATCTTTGGAATTGATGTCCAAAACAAATCCGAAATTTATTCTACGAAATTATCTGTTATTCGAAGCTATTCAGGATGCGGAAAAAGGAGATTACAAATTATTTTTTAAGCTGAAAGAAGCGTTGCAAAATCCTTATGAAAATCGTTTCCCGGAGTTCAATCAGAAACGTCCGTCGAAATATGATAATCAGACGGGTTGCAGTCAATTGTCTTGCAGTTCGTAAGTTTTTCTTGAAAAACAGAATTAATAATTTTCTATCTTTGTTATAATCAACCTACAAGATAATGAATTTAGCATCTGAAAAAAATGAAATCATCAAGTGGATTCATTCTTTGGAGAATCCTGCTGTCATTGAGGAAATAAATAAGATCAGAAATAGAAAATTTTGATTTCGAGAAAGAATGGGAAAGAGGTATATCTGGCGAAGAACTTAAAAAAAGGACTAAAGCCTATTTAAAAACTTTACCTTGGAAAAAATAATTGTTCAGTATTTGCCAGAAGTTGAGGAATACTTGAATGATTTAGGCTATCTTCTTTTCCAAAAAGAGTATTTTGGTTTTATCGAAAATTCTTTTGAATATGTGGATGAGGTTGTTGATTTCATAGAATATAATCTCCCAATTTTCCCATTCAGAAAAACACCCGAAAATTTAATCGAGCTTGGCTCGAAATATATTTTTTACAAAGCCAATCATACGACAACTTGGTATGTTTCTTTGAAAATGTAGAAAATCGTTACCTTGTCACTTTCATTACAAACAGCCATTCTGAGATTGTTCAACATCTTTAAAGTTTCATAATTGTAAACAAAAATCATTTCCTACTTTTGCAGAAAATATCACCGATTGAAACTATTGAACAAAATTTTATCTTTCCTGAAATTCATTTTTCCGTCAACCAAAACAGAATTACTGATTTTCTTATTCTTCGTCATTCTTTATGGCGCAAACGCTTGGTTTATCGCAGAGAATTTCAGGATTATTTATGATGACAGAATCCCTTGGGATGGCTATTTCAGTTTTGATAACCGGGCGATTATCCAGACTGGCGGCGGTTTTGAGAGGCATCCGTTGTCCAATTATTTCTTTGACCAACTCAGAAATTTTGCATTATGGATTTCCAGCAATCGATATGATTCGGTTTTCAGACTGGTTTTGGCTTTGTTCTCGACAGTCGTTATTTCTTTAGCGAATGTTCAGATTTTCAAATATCTGAATAACATTATCCGGCTTCCACTGAAAATCAGTTTGTTAATTTTGGCTTTCTATGGCTTATTTGTGACTAATATTTTGTTGTCATTCACGCCGGAAACTTATACTTATACATTGTTGTTTCTTTCAGTTTTCAATTATTATTCAGCAAAGAAAATTCAGGAAGAAAAACCGATTTCATTTGGTGCAACAATTTTTGGTTCAGTTTTCATCGGTGGGTTAACGATTACGAATATTGTCAAAGTTTACATCCCGTTTTTGTTTGAAAAGAAAATCTTCTGGAACTGGAAAAAAATCGGAATAGCTATTGCGAAAATTGCAACTTCGGTTGTTGTTTTTGTTTTCCTGTTTTTGCTGAGATTAGACTTCAACTTTCAGAATTTTCTTAATAAAACCGAACAACAATATGATAAATTTTCTCGGGCAAAAACAACTCCCGTTTGGGATATGATCACTTCATGGTTTTTTGGTGGAAATATTCTGTTCTCTAATTACGAGATTCGAGATTATCATAACAAGGATAAAACTTTTTATTACAAAGCATTGTTTATGGATGTTTACACATCGTTTGTTCCTTATATTTTTATCGGAATTGTTTTGTTATTAATGATTTGGAGCATTTTTAAAAATTATAAAAACAAACTGGTTTGGATTCTTGTGATTACATTTTTATTTGATGTTTTTGTTCATTGTGTTCTGAAATTTGGTCTTCATACATCTTACATCTACGGCGGGCACTTTGTTTTTGTTTATCCGTTGTTATTAGGTTGGCTGTTTTTTAGTTATCGTGACAAGAGAACTTTACTTAGTTTATTTTACGGATTACTTTTGATAATGACAGTTTATCTCGGATTCAATAATTATTATCGATTGACAGAGTTCTATCAATTCTTAGAAACTTATTACAGATAAAAAAACGCCTTTGGAATTCCGAAGGCGTTTTGGTTTTTATAAAAATTAAATAATTAATTCTTGATAATTTTCTTTGTCGTTGCTTTTCCGTTTTCCGGCTGGATTTTCAAGAAGTAAACACCATTGTTCAAATTAGAAATATTGATGCTGGATTTGTTTTCTGTATTCAATAAAACTTGTCCCGCTGCATTGTAAAGACTTGCTTTGAATTTGGTAACGTTCTTATCCAATTTAATATTAATGAAATTCTGAGTAGGATTCGGATAAACACTGATTCCATCTTTCAGATTCGCCAAATCTTGATTTCCTAAAGTTTCCAGGCTGATATTATCTTTCAAAATTCCTAAAGATTGAGATGTCAAATATACTTCCGCATTGTTGTTGTCAACAAAACGAGCGGTTCCGGCAATAATAGTTGTGTTAAAATAATTGGTGGAAGTTTTCTCTGTCCAGGTTTCGCCATTGTCGCTTGTGTAAACAATCTTCGGAAGTATGTCCAGATAAGAATTGGTGATTCCGATAATCTGTCCGTTTTGTTTTGTAGAATGCTCTACTTTGTGAACCATTCCGTTATAGATTTTCTTCCAGGTGTTTCCTCCATCCAAAGATGTGTAAATTCCGTTGGACGCTGCGAATGTATATTGGTTCGGATTCAAAGGATTTTGAACCAGATTCAAAGCAATATTCGGTAAAGTCAGATTTTCCAAACCGGCAGTTATTTCTGTCCAGTTGCTTCCTCCGTCCGTTGTTTTCAGGATTTTGTTTCCAACAGTTACGAGAACCTCATTAGAATTATTCTTGTTGACAATGATTCCATAAATATAATCCTCACTGTAAGGGAGTGTAATATAATCTGTCTGGGTCTCATCAGGATTCGAAAAATTAACTTTTACCAAAGAAGCCGTTTCTCCGTTGAATGTTGCAAACCAAGCAATATTTGGATTAGAAGAATCTGTAGTTGCAGCCGTGAAATTGGCATCGTAAGTGGTGTAAACTGCTGTAGCATTAGTACCATAATCGTTACTGACCTTGATGTTGTTGCCCATAAACGAACTCTCGTAAGTATAAACTCTTCCAGGATGTTCTTTATCGACATACATTAATCCAATTTGTCCGCTCATCGGACTTTCGCTCAAAGGCATTACATTAATCGGAGTTTCTTCATTGGTTTCAAGGTTCTTCATTGTGTAACCATATTGTACACCATACATCAGCTTGTCGGTTCCGTTATCGTTAATGATATTCAGATTTCCCATTCCAATAAAGTATGGATTTTTAATTGATGTTAATGTCACGCCTTTATCTGATGAAAATTTCGGATAACGATTGTTGGCAATCAAAACTTCATTAGGATTTGAAGGATTGAAAGTAGCATTGATTCCATAAAAATAAGAATGTCCGTCACTAAGGCCATTGTGGACTGTAGTTGTCCAGCTTGTTCCACCATTAGTCGTCACCGCAACTCTGTCGTCTGCCATTACGATAACGTGGTTAGAATCATTGGGATTGATTTCGATTTTTGGAACATTTTTCATTCCCATTCCTTGTGTTGACCAAGTGATTGGCTGTTCTGTCCAGATAGCTCCGCCATTTGTTGATTTATAAACTGCTTGATGTTGTGTTGGATAAGACCAAGTAATACCTGTTCCTGCATAGATAACATCAGTATTATTGGGGTCAATGGCGATTGATTGTAAAATCAGTCCATTAAGAGTTTCTGTCCAGGTTGCACCAGCATCTGTTGATTTGAAGAAACCTCCATCTTCATTTCCGGGACCACCATTACGAGCAATGTATAAAGTTTGCGAATTTTTCGGATCCATTTTTGCATCATTTAGGATAACACTTTCGTGGTCTGTTGCATCATAAACTTTGTTCCAGCTGATTCCGCCATCAGTTGTTCTGAAAAATTTGTCCTGGTCTCCTTTCGTGAACATCGTTGCGGTATTCATTGTTCCATCATCAAAAATCGAATAATTCTCTATAGCTAGTACATCTTCGTTTTTCGGGAAATTGATTTCTTTGATAATGGAAAGTGACTGTAGGTCAATAACGGTAACTCTGTTATAAGTACTTCCTAAACCAAAATATTGTATAAAACTAAGGGCAGTTCCGTTGTTGGTAAGGCGCAATTCCAGAATGTTTGGTGCGTATTCCGGATAGGGAAGCGTATAAAGAACGTTCCACGTTGTCCCGTTGTCATTGGAAACCAAAATGTGCTTCCCGATGTACGATGTAGAATAAATCCTGTTAGGCGTTGTTTTGTCGTAAACAAAATTCTTCATACGACCATAATCTTGATTTCCCACAAATCCAACTTGCGAAAAGTAGAATTGTGCAAACAAGATGAAAAATAAAGTAAATGCTGTTCTCTTCATATCTTTTTTGATTTTAATTGTTCAGCAAATGTATTTTTCGGAAAGTGAAGTCTATTGTTTTTGAAAAGAATAAGTATGACTTATACAGAAAAAACGTGACATGTTTTATTTAAAGTGTTGATATATAGTTATATAAATCATTTGAGTTAGAAAGATTCATTCTTTTGGAAATTCTTTCTTTTCGTTTTCTGCAAGCTTCTATGGTGATGTTGAAAATAGATGCGATTTCCTTAGTGGAAAGATTCATATAGATGTAAGAGATATATCTGATGTCATTCAAAGTCAAATCATTATGTTTCTCTTTCAAAGTATCAATGAATCGGCTGTTGATTTCCTGAAAATGCGTTAAAAAATCGTCGCCGTTATCTTCTTTTGTAAGAACAGATTTCAATTGGTCGAGCTGTTTGCCCAGAAGCGGGTTTTTAATCATTTCCGGGCGTTCTTTCAGTCTTAGAATATATTGCTCGATTTTATCATTTCTCTGAGCAAGGTGAATAGCATTCGCTGCGAGTTGTCTGTTTTTGTTTTCCAGCTCGTTTTTAAGTTTTTCCTTTTCAAGAAGTGCATTGGTTTCTTTTTCTTTGATTTGATTTTCAAGAAGAAGAGTGTAATTTTCTTTGTTTCTAAGTTCCAGAGCTGTAATCTGTTCACTATGTTCGGCAAGCAATCTTTTTTGTCTGTTTTTGATAATGTAACCTCGGAAAATCCAAATTAATAAAACCAAAACCGCAACCCAAAATCCAATAATGTAAAACCGAATTTTCTTCTCATTATCCAATTCCTTTTGGGAATCCTGAAGCTTCAATTTGATTTCACTATTCTGATACATCGCCTGATTCTGAATCGCATTGAGGGAATCTTTCACAGTCAAAATAGAATCTTTATATTGAAGAGCTTTATGATAATCTCCGGAATTAAAATAACTGTCAGAAAAACGATTATAGATATCGGTTTGATTAGTATAATTAAGGTTTTCTTTCTGAGCCTGCTGGATATAGGTAATGGCTTTTTCAGGCTGATGGCGTTGTTCGTAAATTTTGGATAATATTAATAGAGCCGAAATCCTCTCATCATTATATTCAGCAGAATTTAATTGATTGATTAAAGGATTGATGATGGAAAAAGCTTTGTCATAATCTTTTCTTTCGAGATAATTTTTGGCCTCAGCAATATCAAGAATTCTGTTATTTCTTATGTTGTTTTTTGCCGCCGGTCTCGCAATGGAGATATAGTATAAGGCCTTATCGAGTTGTTTTGTGACATTGTACAAATCTGCTAGGTTTCCTGCGTAGATGGCAATTCCGATACTGTCTTTATTGGAGATTGCCAAATCATAAGCCCGTTTCTGATGCTTTTCCGATTCTTTATACTTTCCTTGTCTGAGATAAACGAGCGCAATATTATTGAGAACAGTCATTTCTCTGTCGCTGTTGAGATGTTTAAGAGCAATGGAGTAGGCTTCGAGATAATAGTCCAAAGCTTCGCTATAGTCAAGCATTTGATAATAATTCAGTCCGATGCAATTGGTGGAAATGAATTGCTGTTCGTACCAATTATTTTGTTCGGATAATTTCTTGGCCTCGGAAAATAATTTGAGAGATTGAGTGTGATTTTTCTTATACAGTTCGTTGATGCCTTTTTCTATTAATTCATCGCAATATTTTGTGGAAGTGTCATTTTGTAACACAGAAATTAGGGCGATAAAAGCAAACAGAAACTTCATAAGAATAACAGTCAGAACTAATTATAAAGTAAAAATAACCAAATTATTCATTTGGTGAAAATGATAGCATTTTACAAGACGTAAAAAAACCGGAACTAAGTCCGGTTGATATTATTTAGCTTCCACGCAAAAGACGGCGTAAGGAATGACTGTTGCCGATGGATAAAGTTTTTTAACGTTTCTCAAATCATCAGAAGCGCTTTGTTTGGAGAAGTAGCTTCCGGCAAGTATTTTATAATTTGGTCTCAAAGAAGCATCCGTTTCAACTTTCAAGCTTCTGAAATCATTTCTGAATTCTGTTGCTATTTTTCTGGCTTCTTCATTGCTTTTTACAACCACAACCTGTATTTTAAAACCCATAATTTTGGGGTTCTTTCGGCAGATTTCTGCATTTGTAAGTTCTCTGTTTGCAACTAGGATCTTTGGAGTCGTTTTCACAGGAGCACCAGAATTTCTGTTACAGTTGTCTTCAATCTTTTCCAGGGCATCATTTACGCGTTCGTCCAGCGCAAAAGAAAGCTCTGTTCCCGACAAAGTGTCTTTTTTCACAACGTATTGAGCATCAATTTGGTAAAAACAAAATAGCGAGGAGATTATGAAAAGCTTAAGGAGATTGTTCATTTAAAATATATTTTCAGCAAATTTAAAATAAATTGAATGAAACGCAAACTCTGTTATTTAGAACGTTTACAAATTAAAAAGAATTGAGAAAAACCATACGATAAGGGCTTCTTAATTTTTGTTAAAGTGTTATTTTTGCCGGATTGAATGTAAACTGAATAAATTTTACTAACCCAAGATTATATAAATGATTAGTTGGAGAAAGCATTACAAAAAGGGTCTGATAGCAATTGGTCTATTGTTGTCAACCGGCGCTTCCGTTTATGCACAAGGCGATCCGAAGAAAGGACAGGAGCTGTTCAAGGCTAACTGTACTGCGTGTCACGCATTGGATAAAAAAGTTGTAGGACCAGCACTTGGCGGTGTTGTTGAGAAAGTTAAAAAAGATGGTCAGGATGTTGACTGGCTTCACAAATGGATCAGCAACAACGAGAAACTGAGAGCGTCTGGCGATGCATACGCAAACAAAATCTACGAAGAAAATGGAAAGGTTGCGATGCAGGTTTTCGAAGGGAAACTTTCTGATCAGGATATCGATGATATCTTAGAGTACACAACTAATCCGCCAAAAGAAGAGCCTGCAGCTGAAGCGGCAACAGAAGGTGCTGACGTAAATAGTACTGCTGCAATCGAGGCTCAAAAAGCTCAGCAATTGAATTCTAAAATCGTAATTGCAGCACTAATTGCAATTGCAGGTTTGTTATTCTGGTTGTTGATTAAAATTCGTCAATTAGTTAAACTACAACAGACTCCGGAGTTATCAGAACTTAATTCAACAAGACTTACTTCTTTCTCGGCATTGTATGAAAAATACAGTTATGTAGGAAAAGGGCTTGTTGGTTTGTTGGCATTATTTGCTGTTTATGGTGTTTGGAACTGGTTGATGTGGATTGGTGTTTACAAAGGATATGCTCCGGAACAGCCAATCTATTTCTCTCACAAGATTCACGCTGGTGAAAACAAAATCGACTGTCAGCTTTGTCACTCAGGTGCTAAGTATGGTAAGGTTTCTGAGATTCCTTCTCTTAACGTTTGTATGAACTGTCACCGTTCTATTTCTGAATACAAAGGAAAATATATCGAGCCAGGAAAAGACAGAGAATTCTATACTGGAGAAATCAAAAAGATTTATCAGCATGTAGGATGGGATGAAGATAAGCAAGCTTACACTGGAAAAACTGAACCAGTTGAGTGGACAAGAATTCACAATATGCCTGATTTCGTATATTTCAATCACTCTCAACACGTTGTTGCTGGTGAGCAGGCAATCATCAATAGTTTCAATGCTAAACAGAAAGATGCGGCTAATAAGATTGATGTTGTATGTAAAGCTTGTCACGGTAAAATTGATACAATGAACGTAGTTCAGATGGCTAACAACTTCACAATGGGATGGTGTATCGAATGTCACAGAACTACAGAGGTAGATATGAACAACGGTTATAATAAAGAATACTTCAAAAATCTACATGATAAGTTGAAAAAACAATATGGTGAGGGTAGTAAGATTACTGTAGATGCGATTGGAGGTCTTGAGTGTGGTAAATGTCATTATTAATAACAAAAATTAGAAGTATAAATGGCTTCAAATAAAATACAATTCAGAAGTATTCACGAACTAAAAGACCCAACTTTGACTGGAAAGTTAGCGGCAAAAGAGTTCCAGAATGAAATTCCGGTTGAAGAATTCTTAGATGATTCTAATAGCTCAGGGACTTCTCGTAGAGACTTCCTTAAGATATTAGGGTTTTCCACTGCAGCTGTTACATTAGCTGCTTGTGAGGCGCCGGTTCTTAAAACGATTCCTTATGTTGTAAAACCTCACGATATCATTCCTGGTATTCCGAATTTTTACGCATCTTCATATTTTGACGGTTTCGATTTCTCAAGTGTTTTGGTGAAAACAAGAGAAGGTCGTCCTATCAGAATTGACCCTAATCCAGCGGCTGGTTCATTAGGTACAACTAATGCCAGAGCGCAAGCGAGTGTTCTTTCTCTTTATGATAATGATAAAGTTAAAAAACCGGCCTTGAATGGACAGGAGCAAGATGACTTCAATAAAGTTGATGATTTTGTTCTTAAAGGTTTAACAGAATCTCAGGCTAACGGTAAAAAGATTGTAGTATTATCTCACTCTTTCCCAAGCCCGACTTTCAAAAAGTTATTTGCTGATTTCAAAGTAAAATATCCTTCTGCTGAATTAATCACTTACGATGCATATCCTCACGCTGCGGCTTTGGATGCTGCACAGGAAGTTTTCGGACAAAGAGCATTGCCAGTATATGATTTGAGTTCAAGTCAATTGGTGGTATCTTTCAACGCTGATTTCTTAGGAGATTATAACGGAGGAAGTTTAGAAGTTTCTTACGCTGCTGCTAGAAAACCTGGAGAAAATATGTTGAGACATATTCAGGTTGAATCTAATATGAGCTTAACAGGAGCTAACTCAGATTCAAGATATAAACTGAAGCCAAGTGCAGTTTTCAAAACTTTAATCGAGGTTTATAACGGTCTTAACGGTGGAACTTCTGATAAAACGGCTTCTGCAATTGTTAAAGAACTTCAGGCTAAAGGAGACAAAGCTGTTGTTTTTGCAGACGGTTCAAAAGCAGCTTATGTTTTAGCACATTTAATCAATCAAAAATTGGGTTCTAAAGCTTTCACCGGTAAAGCTAATTTCCTTAAAGAATACGATAACGCAAGATTCAACGAATTTGTTTCTTGGTTAAATGGAGGACAAGTTGGTGTTTTGATTACTAACAACGTGAATCCAGTTTACTCTCACGCAAAAGGTCAAACTTTATTTGAAGCATTCAAAAAAGTTCCTTATTCTGTAGCAATCGTAGATAAGAAGAACGATATGTACAAAGCTTCTAAAGCAGTGATTCCTTATACACACTGGTTAGAATCTTGGGGAGATATCACTCCGGAAACAGGTGCATATTCTTTGATGCAGCCTACAATTCAGAAGATTTATACTTCTAGACAAGTCGAAGAATCTTTATTAGTATGGATTAATGGAAAAAATAGTCCTGCTAATAATTATTATAATTATCTTAAAGCAAACGCCCTACTTCTTAATGGCGGTCTTTCTTTCAACAAAAACCTTTATAATGGTTTCACGAACGGAGGTCTTTCAATGGGATTGAGTTATGCCGGAGGAAACGCAGCTCAGGCTGTTGCAGAATTATCAGCATTCAAAAATGTTGAATTCGAATTACAACTTTACACCAAACCAGGTATAGGTGATGGAACACAGTCTAACAACCCTTGGTTGATGGAGCTTCCAGACCCAATCTCCAGATTGTCTTGGGATAACTACTTGACAATTTCGCCAAAAGATGCTAAAACTCTTGATATTGAGAATAGTCTTAATGCAAGAATGCAGTTGGATGGAGATACTGTTAAATTGACAGTAAATGGTGTTACTCTTGAAAACGTTCCAGTATTTATCCAGCCGGGTCAAGCAGAAGGTTCATTAGGATTGGCGTTAGGTTATGGTAAAAAAGATTCTGGTAAAGTTGCTGAAACAGGAATTAATGCATATCCATTATTCGACGGTTACAATACGGTTATTTCTAATGTTAAAATTGAAAAAACTGGAGAAACTCACGAATTTGCGGGAATGCAGCTTCAAAATACATTGATGGGTCGTTATGAAATTGCTAAAGAAGTGTCTTTGGAGGATTTCATTAATAAACCTGTTGATGACTGGAACGCACCTTTAAAAATGCACACAATTGGAGGTGAGCTTCCAATTGGAAAGGTTGACCTTTGGGATTCTTTTGATGATACAGATGGTCCTCACTTCAACTTATCAGTTGACCTTAATTCTTGTACTGGTTGTGGAGCTTGTGTTATAGCTTGTCAGACAGAAAACAACGTTCCTGTTGTTGGAAAAGAAGAGATTAGAATGTCTAGAGATATGTACTGGTTAAGAATTGACCGTTACTATTCTACTGAACAAAAAGTTGAAGTTTACGAAGGTCTTAAAGATGGAATGGCTGTTCCGGAACTTTACGGTAGTAGTCTTCTAGGAATTGAAGGAGCTTTGGAAAATGCTGCTGATAATCCAGACGTAATCTTCCAGCCGGTAATGTGCCAGCACTGTAACCACGCACCTTGTGAAACAGTTTGTCCGGTTGCAGCAACATCTCACGGTAAGCAAGGTCAAAACCAAATGGCTTACAACAGATGTATCGGTACTAGATATTGTGCCAACAACTGTCCTTATAAAGTAAGAAGATTCAACTGGTTCAACTATGCGTTGAATGATAAGTTCGATTTCAATATGAACAATGATTTGGGAAGAATGGTTCTTAACCCGGATGTTGTAACAAGAACAAGAGGGGTAATGGAGAAATGTTCTCTTTGTATCCAAGAAACTCAGTTAACGATTCTGAATGCTAAGAAAGATGGCAGAAGAGTAACTGATGCAGAGTTCCAAGCATCTTGTGCTTGTGCCGCAGCTTGTTCTACAGGTGCTATGAAATTCGGTGATATGAATGACGTAGATTCTGAAGTTAGAAGCTTGTTCAACGGAAATAGAAAATATACTTTGCTTGAAGAGATTGGTACAAAACCAAACGTATTCTATCACGCAAAAATCAGAAACAGAAAAGAAGAGAAAAACGTTTAAATAATAAATAGGTAAAAAATGTCAGGACATTACGAAGCTCCGATAAGGGAACCTTTAATTATTGGTCATAAGACTTATCACGATATCACAGAAGATATCGCAAGACCTATCGAAGAACGTGCAGGGAAATTATGGTGGGCATCTTTGTATGCAGCTTTAATTCTGTTCGTTTATGGATTTGGTTGTATCGCTTACACAGTCGGAACCGGTATCGGTGCGTGGGGACTTAACAGAACTATCAACTGGGGTTGGGATATTACCAATTTTGTATGGTGGGTAGGTATTGGTCACGCAGGAACACTAATCTCAGCGGTACTATTATTATTTAGACAAAGATGGAGAATGTCAGTTAACCGTTCTGCAGAAGCGATGACTATCTTCGCAGTTTGTCAGGCGGCTATCTTCCCGGTAATTCACATGGGTAGAGTTTGGGTTGGATATTGGGTTTTCCCTTTGCCAAACCAATTTGGTACCCTTTGGACCAACTTCAACTCTCCGTTACTTTGGGACGTATTTGCAATCTCGACTTATTTCTCTGTATCAGTTGTATTCTGGTTTATGGGATTGATTCCTGACTTTGCAATGATCAGAGACAGAGCAAAGACCCCATTTAATAAAAAGATCTATACGCTTCTTGCATTCGGATGGGGTGGAAAAGCAAAACACTGGCAAAGATTCGAAGAGCTATCTTTGGTTCTTGCAGGTTTGGCAACGCCACTTGTATTCTCAGTGCACACCACGGTATCATTTGACTTTGCTACGTCGGTAATCAAAGGATGGCACTCAACAATCTATCCTCCTTACTTCGTTGCTGGTGCGATTTTCTCAGGATTCGCAATGGTACAGACACTATTGTTGGTAGCAAGAAAAGTTTGTCACTTAGAAGATTACATTACGATGTACCATATCGAGATTATGAATATCGTAATCGTTGTAACAGGTGGTATGGTAACTGTAGCTTATGCTACTGAATATTTCATCGGATGGTATTCTGGTTCCAGATTTGAAGATTTTACTTATCTTTCTCCGGGAGCAGCTGTTGGACCTTATTGGTGGGCATTCTGGGCATTGATTATCTGTAACTTGGTTGTACCGGCAGCGTTCTGGTTCAAAAAGGTTAGGACTAATATCTTCTGGACTTTCATTATCGCATTGATTATCAACATCGGTATGTGGTTCGAGCGTTTTGATATTATTGTTATTAACTTGTCAAGAGATTATTTACCATCATCTTGGACAATGTTTAAGCCAACAATCATTGATGTTGGTGTATATCTTGGAACAATTGGTTTCTTCTCAGTATTATTCCTTTTGTATGCAAGAACATTCCCTGTAATTGCACAGGCCGAATTGAAGAGTATTTTGAAAATTTCCGGTGAAACTTATAAAGCAAAAGAAGGAGATGAGCACCACTAAGATTATATATGGACTTTACGGCGACGACGATGATTTGATGCACGGCGTTAAAGCCTTCACAGATAAAGGGATTAGTATAAATGAAGTTTATACACCATTCCCGGTTCACGGACTAGATAAAGCTCTTGGCTTGAAGAAAACTAGAATTTCTGACGCTGCATTTATATATGCGTGTTATGGGGTTACAATCGGGATTACTTTGACCGCTTATATTATGAATCACGACTGGCCACAGAATATTGGAGGTAAACCTTCTTTTGACTGGTTGCACAATATGCCGGCTTTCGTTGACCCAATGTTTGAATTGATGGTTTTCTGTTCTGCTCACTTGATGTCATTGACGTTCCTTGTAAGAAATAAAATGTATCCAGGTGCAAAACCTCAGAATCCAGACCCAAGAACTACGGATGACAAATTTATGATGGAGTTTGTTTCTGATGATGTTGAAACTATTAAACAACTGTTGATTGATACAGGTGTTGAAGAAATAACGGTTAAAGATGCTTAAGATGAAGAATAGTATTTTAAAATTTACAGCAATCTTTGGTTTAACTACTGTTTTACTGAATTCTTGCGGTGGACCAAAAGATAACCCACCTTTGGTATATTTTCCTGATATGTATTTTCCTGTAGCTTACGATCCATTGATGAAAGCTAAAGATGCATATTCTGACCATGAAAACGAAATTCCTGCTTTTGTAGCTCATAATGGAGCAACTGGACTTTCTCCTGTAGAAGGAACTGTTCCTCAAAATAAAGATGGAATTGTTAGCGAAGAAACTCTACCTAAAAATGTGGATGAATATAATGCCGGATATGATGCTTCAAAATTGATAAAGGAATCACCTCTAGATCCTAAAAATCTTGAAAAAGATCTGGCAAGAGGAAAAGTATTGTTCGACCATACTTGTTCTGCTTGTCACGGTACTGGCGGAGATGGACAAGGACCAATTGTAAAAAGCGGTGCTTATTCTGGAGTTCCTAATTATGCAGACAGAGATATCACAATCGGTTCAATCCATTATGTTTTGACTAATGGTAGAAACGCCATGGGTTCTTATGCAGGACAATTGAATGTGGGAGATAGATGGAGAGTGGCATTGTATGTTTATAATACATTCAAAGCGCCAACTGCTACCGCTGCTCCTTCTACAGCTGAACCAGCAGCAACTGAAGATAAAACCAATGCTAAATAAAAAAATAGAAAATGTATAGTTTTTCACCTAAATTAAGATTATATTCAATTATACTCATTGTTGTAGGAGTTGCTTTATTCGGTATTGGTTATGCACTTAACCACGGATTGGATGATACTGCAATCTCTCATTGGATGGAGTCAGTTCATACAAAAGGACATGAAGCGCCTTCACATTCTAGCGAGTTAGTTGGTCCTCAAGACCACGATTCACATTTGGAGCACGCAAAGCATCAGATTCATAATCAACCGTTGGCAGCCATTCACACTTTTGCAGTTTTTGCTTTTGGAATCAGCTGTTGTGCATTGTTCTTTTACAGTATTCAACACGCGGCACACGCTGGTTGGTCAATCATTGTTACAAGAGTAATGGAAGCGATTGCTTCTTTCATCCCTTACGGAGGAGCACTTTTAGTAATCATTATGTTATTGAATATTACGCATCAAGGTCACCTTTTCCATTGGATGGATGAAAGTCTTACCACGCCAGGAGACCCTAACTTTGATGTTATTTTATTCGAAAAGAAAAAATTCCTTAATATTCCTTTCTACGCAGTTAGAACTTTCATTTACGTCATTGGAGCATCATTCTTTGTTTGGAAATTGAAGAGTACTTCTAAAAAAGTGGATGAGAACAAAGGAGACAGAAAGATCTACGCTAGTTTGTATAGCTGGAGTGTTGGTTACATTGCATTCTTCGGGTTTGCTTCTGCGGCTTGGGCTTGGGATTGGTTGATGTCAATTGACCCTCACTGGTATTCTACACTATACATTTGGTATTCAATGGTTAGTTGTTTGTCAACTTCTATTGCTGTGATGATTATCATCAGTGTTTATCTTAAGAAAAAAGGAGTTTATCCTCAATTCAATAATAACCACCTTCACGACCTTGGTAAATTCTTATTTGCTACAAGTATGTTGTGGTCTTACCTTTGGTTCTGTCAGTTTATGCTTTATTGGTATGCGAACGTTCCGGAAGAAGTTAACTACTTCTTTGGTAGATTCGAATACTATGCACCAACTTTCTTACCAATGCTGATTATCAATTTCCTTGCACCACTATTGGTTTTAGTAAGTAGTAGCATCAAGAGAAATTATAAAGTGGTAACATTTATGGCAGTTGTTGTAATCATCGGTCATGCTATAGATTACTTCAATATGGTAATGCCGGGAACAGTTGGTCCTTATTGGAACAATGCTTCAAATGCATTCTTGGTATTAGGTTCTTTTGTCTTCGTTGTTGGATTATTTGTTTTCACAGTGATGACAGCTTTATCAAAATTAAAGTTGATGCCAACTGGGAACCCATTCTTCCACGAATCAGAGATTTACGAATATCCTTTCTAATTGATTTTAGAACTGAAAAATATAAAACCCAGCAGAAATGTTGGGTTTTTTCATTAATTTTAAAGAAACAATAGACAAATGATTCAAAAGATTCCGATTGACAATATCCTTTTTCTTGATATCGAAACTGTTCCGCAAATTGATACTTGGAATAATCTCGATGCTACAATACAATATCTTTGGGATAAGAAGACAAAATTTCAAAGAAAAGAAGAAATCGAAGCTTCAGAATTCTATGAGCAACGAGCAGGAATAATGGCAGAATTCGGGATGATTATCTGTATATCTATTGGTATGATTGATAGTAATACTGGAAAGCTTAAAATCAAAACCTTTTCAGGAGAAGAAAAAAGTCTGCTGTTGTCATTCTGTGAATTGTTCAACAGTCCTCGATTGAATAATGTTATTCTTTGTGCACACAATGGGAAAGAATTCGATTTTCCTTATATAGCAAGAAGGCTTTTAATTAATGGAATTCAACCTCCGATTCCGTTTCAAATGTTTGGAAAGAAACCTTGGGAAATTCCTCATATCGATACAATGGAATTGTGGAAATTCGGAGATTGGAAAAGCTATGTTTCATTGGAATTATTGGCCCACATTTTTGGAATTCCCACACCAAAAGACGATATCGATGGAAGTATGGTTGCCGATATATACTACAAGGACGGCGATATAGATAGAATCATTCATTATTGTGAAAAAGATGTCTTAACTTTGGCAAATGTTTTCAGACGCATGCGTCAGGAAGATTTACTAAAAAGATTAGATTAAAAATGAGATATACTGACGACCAAATAGCTGATATTGGTGAAGAAATAATTAAGGAGCTTAAAACGGTTTTTGACCCGGAAATCCCGGTTGATATTTATGAATTGGGATTAGTTTATGATGTTCAGATTTCAGACGAAGGTGACGTGCTTGTAATAATGACATTAACATCTCCGAATTGTCCTGTTGCTGAAACTCTTCCCGTAGAGGTGGAAGATAAAGTAAGAGGAGTGGAAGGTGTCAAATCTGCAAAAATCGAATTGACTTTTGAACCAACTTGGACGAAAGAAATGATGAGCGAAGAAGCCAAGTTTGAACTTGGTATGTTATAAAAATAAATCCTGCCAATTGCAGGATTTTCTATTTTAGTTTTGATATTCGAAAAGGAAAATTTTCTTGATGTCCGGATTTAAACTAAGATACACGGGACTTGTTTTAGCCGTATTTTCTATAAACTCTTTTTCTTCCGGAGAATATGAATGAGGGAATTTGAAGACACAGAAAATCTCACCAATTCTTCTTGGTTCAAAATACATTGTTTTTTTCAATTCGCAGGTGGCTCCTGTGATATCGATGTTTCTATCTTTACCCAAAACAACAAGTGAAGCGAATACGCTCTCTGCCAATGCTGTTGCAAAAATGTCTGTCGGAGAAAAATGATCACGTACAGTAAAATCATTGGAAGGAACATATGTTGAGAAAACTTCACCGGAGGCTTCGTGTACAGATTCAATTTTGGATTCTCCTAAGTAAGTTGTTTTTGATGTCATAACCGATAGTTTTTTAATTGTTTTTTCTGTAATAAATTTACACCATTTTTTTGAAATCTCGAATTATGGATATGAATAATTGTTAAAATATGATATAATTTATGTCTAATCAGATAATTCAGAAATGAAAAATATCCTTGGCCATATTATAAACACTTTCAAAAATGGAGCAAATTTTGTTAAATATCCAATTTGTCTGCCTGCATAATTTTGTAAGTTATAAAAAAAAACCTTTTTGCATTATGAATGCAAAAAGGGTTGTGCTTAAGTTTCATAAAGAAAATCTACTGTCTTTATTTTTTGACAACTTTTATTATTTCAAGTCCACTTTCTGTTTTTACCTTCACTAAATAAGAGGCTGGAATAAGAGATAACAAATTAAGTTCTACTTGAAGGTCGTTTCTTTTTTGTTTTATAAGAGTTTGGCCTAGAAAGCTAATCACTTCTACCTCTAAAATTGGATCTTTGGATATAAGGAACAATTTGTTTGTAGCGGGGTTAGGATAGAACTTCAAATTCGTTTTTTCTACTGATGGTACATTTAAATAAGCAGAACAAATAGTTCCGGTATTTATAATGCTATTGCCAACCCAGTTAGAGGAGGTTCCATCCAATGCAAAACCATTAAGGGCTCCATTGTAATTATTTTCACTGCTGTCTTGCAAAGTTATTATAGAAGAATTATTTTCATTAACGATGCCTTGATTGAATTTATAATATGCAATTAATCCTGTTTCGGGACCTGGCAGTTCACAATTCATATGATTTGCTATTTCAGCGCTAGACAAAGCTCTATTCCAAATTCTTACTTCATCCATAGTTCCTGTGAAGACATTGTCTGCATCGCTGAAGGCCCCCAATCTAACCATATTACCACCTTCAACTGGATCAACCTCAGTATTAGTATCTACCAATTCTCCATTTTTGTATAATTTCAGTGTTGTAGTAGCAGCATCATAAGTAACTGCAACATGATACCAGGTATTAATAGACAATGGAGCTGAGTCTTCTACGCTGAACCAGTCACCATTATGCCCTGCAGAAAGTTTACCAGAATTATTTGGTATCCAGAAGGCATGCCGTCCATCAAAATCACTACCAGAAATAATGTTGTTTTGAGTGTTTAAACTTTTCACGTAGATCCAAGCTTCTTTGGTATAACTTATAGGCAAGATGTTTCCACAGCTTACATAATCGTTTACGCCATCAAAATCCAGCGCTGATCCTTGCTGGGAAAATCCAGATTGAAAAATCATAAAAAAAGATGCAAACCAAAGTTTTTGAAAGTTCAGTTTGAAAGGCGTTAAAAGTATTTTTCTTTTCATAATAATAATTTTTTATTAATTACTTCACAAAATTGTATCATTCTTCCGGAGATTCATACAAGGGTAAACCCTTGAATTGAGGATTGTATAATTTTCAATATTAGAAATTGATACATTTGTAAAAAAATATAGGTATGCCTGCGATTAAGAAAATCATATTCTTATTCATTGCTTTTTTCACATTGTCATGTAGAGAAAAAAAGGAAAATTTTTATTTTGAAAAAGTAACTCCAACAAAAGAAGAGCCTACAAAAGTTTGGTTAAAAAAAAATGAGAACTACAAGGCTAATAAAGAACATTACCTAAAAGTCTTTTTAGAATACTATCAAAGTAAAATTTCTAAAAATGATTATTTGAATGCCTCAAAAATCCTGGATGTAGTGACTACAAAATTTGTTTATTTTTATGATTTTGATCCTCGTCTTACCAAAGTTGTAAAAGAATTTGATGAAAAGTATAGGAGTGAATTACCACCCATAAAAACAATTTACATTGACAGTTATTATGGCAATTTGGAATTTGACAGAGATAATCTAAAAAAGGCAAAGGATTATTTTTTAAAAATTACGCCATTAGAACCTGATGATTACAAAAGCTGCTATAAAATAGCCCGTGCTTATTATGATTTATCATATACCTATTTTGTTTTAGGAGATTTAAAAAATAGCATAGAAGCGAATGAAAAATCAAGAACCTACTCCTTAAGAATTAGAGATAAGGAAAGTATTGCTTCTGTAGAGTCGAATTATGTCAATATTTATAAAGCAAATGGTTCTTTCCAAAAGGCTATTGAAAGTGCGGATGAAGTCATAAAAGTGTCTAAAGAAATCGGGAATACCTATGATTATTTTATGGGCAAGTATAACAAATGTTCTGTTTATGCCTTTTTTAATAAGCATCAGCTAAAAAATAAATACATCCACGAAACTTACAAAGAATATATAGCCAGCAAATACGATAATGATGTACTTCTTCTTTGTATTTCTGATTACGAAATAGAAGCTCTTATTGAAGAAAATAAATTAAATGATGCTAAAATAGTTTTAGACAGAATAAAACCTGTTGCAGAAAAAAACACTTCTCAAAATTGGCAAAAGGATTACCAAGCGACATTAGCACTCTATCAAATCAATAAAGATGTTAAAACTTGTAACACAAAATATATAGAAAATTCACTCCCGAATTTGCTTGAACATAAAAACTACGAAAGAGCCAACCTGTTTTATGATGTTTTATTAGAAAAAGCAATTCAAAGCAGAGATCTTGACAAGGTTGTTTTTTATAATAATGAATTTTATCGTACAAAAGACAGCTTATCCAGCGCAAAAAGTAAGTTGATCAATTTAGGACTCGCTGCAAAATATGAAACTAAAGAAAAAGAACAGGAAATCAAACTCCAACAGGAAACCATTATTAACAAAAATGCGGTTATTGTGGCTTTAATACTTGTTTTTATTGCATTGTTATTAATAATTATTATTTATTATTTAAAACAAAAACAAAAGAAATTGTCTTTAGAAAAAAAACGATCATTGGAATTTACCAAAAACCTTCTGGATAAAACCGAGGAAGAACGCAAAAGAATTGCTTCTGATCTGCATGACAGCGTAAGCCATGAACTTTTGTCTCTTAAGCATTCGTTTGAGGTAAGCCAACTTCAATTAAACGAAAAAGTGGATACCATTATTAATGACATCAGAGCGATAAGTAGAAATTTGCATCCCGTCCTTTTTGAAAAAATAGGACTTAAAGCCAGTTTAGAACAATTTGTAGAACGCATCCAAAATACGCATCATTTTATGATTTCATCAGAAATCGATTATCAAAACTGTCTCCCGACTGAAAAAGAATTACAAATCTATAGAATTGTACAAGAGGCTGTTTCCAATATTATAAAATACGCAGATGCCATCGCCGCAAAAATAGTTTTAATGGAAAACAAAGACACCGTTACTTTGGAAATTATTGATAATGGAAAAGGTTTTAACGTAGAAGAGACCATGGAAACAAAAGATGCTTTTGGTTTGCACAATATTATAGAAAGAAGCAAAGCAATTGGTGGGCAAGCTCATATCACGTCAACTGATAAAGGCACAAAAATAGTGGTGCAAATAAAAAAATAATACAATGAAAATTCTAGTTGCAGACGATCATCCCTTAACCCTGAATGGAACTGTTTCTTACCTTACCAATTTGGGATATAACGTTGTTAATGCTTGCTCTAATGGAACTTCGGCGCTTAATTATATTCAGGTTTATTTACCGGATGTGGCTGTTTTAGATTTAAATATGCCGGGTTTGGATGGATTGGAAGTGGCAAAAAAAGTAATGGAAAATAAATGGCGTACCAAAGTTATAATCCTTACCATGCACAATGAAATTGGCGTTCTGAACAAAGCCAAAGAATTTGATGTAGATGGTTATATTCTAAAAGAGAAAGCGTCTCCGGATTTAGAAAAATGTATGAAAGAGATTGCTTTAGGGAAAAAATACTATTCTGGATCTTTACTTCAAAATTACACGATAGAACACACAGATGATCTCAGTAAACTAAACCTATTAACACTTTCTGAAAGAAAAATAATAGAATTAATAGCTGCTCAAAAAACCAGTAAGCAAATTGCAGAACTTCTTTTTCTATCCGAAAAAACAGTAGAAGGGCACCGTACCAGAATTATAGAAAAACTAGGTATCCCAAAAGAAAAAAATGCGCTACTGATATGGGCAATACAGAATTATAAAAAATCCTTATAGACTTAAAATAATTATTAAAAATGAAAAATATCTTTCGCCATATTATAAGCACTTTCAAAATGAAGGAGATTCTGATGAATGTCCAGTTTCTCTGATTGCATAAAAGTAAACACTTTCTCAGTTGGCATATTTCCCACCAAATCATCTTTAGCCATTGGACAACCTCCGATTCCTTTGATTGCACTGTCAAATCTTCTGCAGCCTTCATCATACGCTGCTTTCAGTTTTGCATAAGAATCTTCGTATCGGTTATGAAAATGGGCTCCGAAATTAATGTCAGGATATTTCGCTGGAATCTTTTTGAACAGAAGTGATATCTTTTCAACATCACCAACGCCGGTTGTATCAGAAAGTAAAATATTTTTGATTCCGATTTCCTCAAAACGTTTTGCCCAAAAATCCACATCTTCCCATTTCCAGCTTTCGCCATAAGGATTGCCGAAAGCCATTGAGAAATAGAGATTCAGTTGTCTACCTTCGGATTTTGTCAGTTCCAAGATATTCACAACTTCTGTGAAAGCTTCTTCTCGGCTTTTATTAGTATTCCTGTGTTGGAAAGTTTCGGATATAGAAAAAGGAAATCCCAGAATATCGACTTGCTCGTGACTCAAAGCTTTTTCAGCTCCTTTCAGATTGGCCACGATTACGGAAAGTTTGGTGTTGGACAGCGATTTGTCGATTTCATCTACTACAATTCCCGAGTCGGCCATTTGAGGCATTGTTTTCGGATTCACAAAACTTCCGCAATCCAGCACATCAAAACCAACTTCCATCAGTCGGTTGATGTAATCTACTTTCTGTTGCGTGGGAATCATTTCTCCCCAGCCTTGCATTGCGTCGCGTGGACATTCTGTTAAGAACATTGGTCTTCTGATTTTAAACATTCGGGCAGCTTAATCCGCCTTCCGCTCCCAAACCTAACGGAGTGGTTCGACGGAGTCAATCTTTTCACTCCACTATGTTGCGTAAAGGATTTTCACTCAAGTCGGGCTGCTGTTACAGTATATAAGAACTTTTCAACAATCGATCATCGTTTATCTGTTACAATCAACACTCAACTCCGGCCACATATTATTTGTCGTTCACTGCATAAATATATAACTTTGCGGAGATATAGCAAATTATATGGAAAACATCCAATTAGACGGCATTTGGAGAGAAAAACTCCTTAACAGATTTATTACTTACATCAAAATATTTTCTACCAGCGACGCAGAAAGTGAGACGACGCCTTCTACAGAAAGGCAGTGGGATATCGCCAATTACCTGTACAAAGAATTACAGGATTTGGGATTGGAAGATGTAAGCATTGATGAAAAAGGTTACGTTTTTGGATTCATTCCTTCTAATAAAGAAGAAAAAGTTCCACAAGTTGGCTTCATTGCACATTACGATTCTTCACCGGATTTCAATGGTGAGAATGTGAATCCGCAGATCTGGGAAAATTATGACGGTGAAAATCTGTTACTGAACAAAGAAACCGGATTTACTTTATCTTCAACCAAGTTTGAGGCTTTAAAGAAATATATCGGGCAAACCATTATCACAACTGACGGAACAACATTGTTAAGTGCAGATGATAAAGCTGGTGTTGCTGAGATTGTAACTGCTGCAGAATTTCTTTTAGCTAATCCTCAAATCAAACACGGGCGAATCTCTATAGGATTCAATCCGGATGAAGAGATTGGGAGAGGAGCACATCACTTCAATGTTGAGAAATTCGGAGCAGAATGGGCTTACACAATGGATGGTGGAGAAATCGGCGAATTGGAATATGAAAACTTCAATGCGGCTGGAGCGGTTGTGAAAATCCACGGATTGTCTGTTCATCCGGGTTATTCGTTCGGTAAAATGCTGAATGCAGGATTAGTGGCTTCAGAATTTATCAATTCACTTCCGGCTAATGAAACGCCAGCTACAACCAAAGGTTTTGAAGGCTTTTTCCACTTAACCGACTTTGAAGGTGATGTTTCAGAAGCTAAACTTCAATACATCATTCGTGACCACGATGACCAAAAATTCGAAGACAGAAAAAAACTAATTGCCGAAAAAGTTGAGGAAATCAATAAAAGATATGGAGAAAAAACTGCTGAGATAGAAATCAAACAGCAATATCTCAATATGAAAAAGCAATTCGAAGGTAAAATGCACATTGTTGACATTGCAGAGCAGGCAATGAAGGCTTCCGGAATCGAGCCGAAAATAAAAGCAATTAGAGGAGGAACAGATGGAGCACAATTGTCTTATATGGGATTGCCTTGTCCAAATATCTTTGCAGGCGGACACAACTTCCACGGACCATACGAATTTGTACCTTTGGAGAGTATGCTGGCTGCTGTGAAAGTAATTGCTAATATTGCTCAATCGGTAAAATAATTTAATTTTAATCCAAATTAATTCTGAATGACAATCAAAGAAAAACAACAGGAACTCATCGATGAATTTGCCTTTCTGGACGATTGGGAACAGAAATATGAATATATCATCGACCTTGGAAAAGAACTGAAAGGACTTCCCGAAGATAAAAAAACGGACGAAAACCTAATCCGAGGCTGCCAGTCAAAAGTTTGGATTGATGCAGAATTCAAGGAAGGAAAATTATTTTTCAATGCAGATTCTGATGGTATTTTACCAAAAGGGATTGTTTCTCTTTTGGTGAGAATTTATAGTGGTCACACGACTCAGGAGATTCTCGATTCCGATTTTGATTTTATTTCAGAAATTGGATTACAGGAATTTTTGTCTCCGTCAAGAGCCAACGGACTGATGGCAATGACGAAACAAATCAAATTTTACGCTGTTGCATTTCAACTAAAGAAATAGGTGAAAAGAATTCTGGCATATCGTTTTTCTGCATTCGGAGATGTGGCAATGACAGTTCCAGTCTGTGTCGAGTTTCTGGAACAGAATCCTGATACTGAAATTGTTTTTGTGAGCAGAGAAAATTTTGGAGATCTTTTTGATAAGCATCCAAGACTCAAATTTCACGGAATCAACTTTGATGATTACAAAGGGATTTTCGGAATCAGAAAGCTAACCCGGCAATTAATCAGAGCTTTCAAGCCGGATTATGTTGCCGACCTGCATGACGTAATTAGGACAAAAATGATTAATTCTATTTTCTTCAGACACGGTTTCAAAGTTTATAAAATTGATAAAGGGAAAGATGAAAAAGAAAAACTAACAGATGTTTGGAATCTGGAGAAAATCCAATTGAAAAGAACAACTGAGCGTTACGCAGATGTTTTCAGAGATATGGGGTTTTCTATTAAATTATCTTATCAGTTACGCCCCGAAAATATAATTAAGAAAGATATTGGATTTGCTCCCTTTGCCCAGCATAAAGGAAAAATGATGCCCGAAGAAAAATCATTCGAACTGGCAAAAATTTTGGCAAAAACGCATAAAGTCTATTTTTTTGGAGGCGGAAAAGAAGAAAACGAAATCCTAACAAAATGGGAAAGCCAAATTCCAAATACGCATAGTTTATCCGGAAAATTATCTTTAAAGGAAGAACTCAAAAAAATATCGGGATTGGAACTAATGATTTCTATGGATTCTGCTAATATGCATTTGGCAAGTCTCATGGGAACAAGGTGTATCTCTGTTTGGGGCTCTACACACCATTTTGCCGGATTTCTTGGCTATGGGCAAAGTGAAGATGATATCGTACAAGTCAAGGATTTGTCTTGCAGACCCTGCTCGGTTTTTGGTGATAAAGAATGTTTCCGAGGAGATTATGCATGTCTTGAGGAATTGAATATTCAAAAAATTATTGATAAAATATGAAATTTAGTATTTGTATTCCTGTTTATAATTTTGATGTCAATGAGCTTGTGGATGATCTTTATGATCAAATTGTTTCTAATGATTTGGAATCAGAAATTATTTTGATTGATGATGCGTCGAAAAAAGAATTTATTGAGAGGAATAAAAATTTGAAAACTAAAGTCAGTCAATTCATTTTTCTTGAGAAAAACATAGGTCGTTCCAAAATCCGAAATCTATTTACAAGATATTCAAAATCCGAATATTTACTTTTTCTTGATTGTGATGGAAAAATAATTAATAAAAACTTTCTCAGAAAATATTTTGACTTTATTAAAGAGAAAAATCCGGATGTTATTTATGGAGGAAGAAAAGTCGATGATAAGGAGCCGGAATTAGAATTTGGCTTACGATGGAAGTTTGCAACGGAAAGAGAAAATCTGCCTGTAAAAGATAGGCTCAGAATGCCTTATTCTAGTTTTCAGACCAATAATTTTATAGTAAAAAAAGCTGTATTGGAAAAAGTTCCTTTCAATGAAGGGATAATACATTATGGTTACGAAGATCTAATTTTTGCAAAAGATCTTTTTAAGCTAAACATAAAAATAGATCATATTGATAATCCTATTTTCAATATAGATGTTGAAAGTAACACTGTTTTTCTGGCAAAGGCCGATATGTCCGCAAAAAGTCTGGCTCAATTAATCAAAAAAGACAAAGATGTAGAAAGGATTTCTAAAATAAAACTGGCGAAAGCTTATTTTAGGCTTAAAAAGACTGGCGGAATTTTACTTTATAAAATCATATACAAAGTCTCCAAGCCTTATATACAAAAAAAACTTTTGGGAGGTAATGCTTCACTTAAAGTGTTGGATTTTTACAAGCTCGGCCAGCTTATCTATTATATGAATAAGAGTTAATTTCACTAGTAGCATAGCCTAAGCCTAATTCTAATCTTATATTGGCTACATTAAACCAAGTTATTATCTTCAATCCAAAATACCCAATTAACATTCCAAATGTATTAAGGAATACGTCATCAATATCTGCAGTGCCTCTAGCAGTATAAAGTTGTGCTAACTCTATCATAGAGATCCATGAAATAAATAAGAAGAAAAGCAGAGGAAGATTATTGAGCCGTTTATTTAATATTCCCAACCATCCGTAAGGAATAAATATCAAAATATTGCCTACAATATTAACCATGAATTTTTGGGAGAAAACATTGTAATAATTTAAAAAGTATTTGATGCTTTGAAGAGGATTTAGTTGCAAGAATCCAAATTCGGGATGTCTTCCGCAGCCGTAGAACATCATATATAATAGAAAAATAGTGTAAAAGAAGATCAACACCGCATAATATCTTTTCATAGGTTTCCTTTTTAGGGGATTAGTAACTAAAAGAGTTTTATACCAAGTAACCAGGCGCAACAATTTTTATTTAACTATCAAAAATCTTTCCGTTAATAGGGAATTAAACAGATGATTAGTTTTTTTTATAAAACTTTAACATTATGTTAAATAGAAAAAAGGGGAATTAACAAAATTTTAAGAAAGTGGGCAGTACAGGATTCGAACCAGTGACCTCTGCGATGTCAACGCAACGCTCTAAACCAACTGAGCTAACTGCCCAAAATTTGACTTTAAATAAAAAATCTCCCAGTTTCCTGAGAGATCTTGTGGGCCCTGAGGGATTCGAACCCCCGACCCTCTGGGTGTAAACCAGATGCTCTGAACCAACTGAGCTAAGAGCCCTGAAATTTTTTTAAAGGCTTCAGTATCCTTTTTTGTGGGCCCTGAGGGATTCGAACCCCCGACCCTCTGGGTGTAAACCAGATGCTCTGAACCAACTGAGCTAAGAGCCCGCAACGGATTTCCGTTTTGAGTGGTGCAAATATACAACTTATAACTATATTCACAAATTTTTTTCTAAAAAATCTCCCACTACAAAGTTGCTTCCGCCGATGAAAATCATTTCTCCTTTTTTACAGTTCTGTTTTGCAGTAAGATAGCCTTCTTGGACTGTGTCGAAAATTTTATAGTCTAATTCTGATTTTTTTAGTAAATATTCATAATCCTCGGGATGCCTTCCTCTATTAATACTTGGTTTTACAAAATAAAACTCTGCTTCCGAAGGTAACATTGGAATGACTTCATCGATTTTTTTATCATTGACGAATCCCAGGATGATATGTTTGTGTTGAGAATAATCTTTAAATTGATTGAAAACTTCCTCTAACCCAGCTTGATTATGACCAGTATCACAAATCGTCAACGGTTCTTTTGAAAATTCAAACCAGCGACCGATGAAGTTAGTGTTTTGATGAACTTTCAGAAGTCCTGATTTTATATTGTCGTCAGAAAGATTGATTCCTTGTTTTCTCAGTTCATTAATTAAAGCTAAAACGACTCTAATATTTTTTTTCTGATAATTACCTTTCAAATCAGATTCTAAAATAGTTTCGATTTTTGTTGCATCTACAAAAGGAGAATTGGCTTCTTTAGCTTTATTAATGATGATTTCCTTTACTAGAGCATTTTCATCTCCGGAAATAATGGTTGTATTTTCTTTAACAATTCCAGCTTTTTCTTTTGCGATTTCTTCAATCGTATCACCGAGAATGTTCTGATGGTCGAGCTGGACATTTGTAATTGCAGAAACCAGCGGTTTGATGATATTAGTCGAATCCAATCTTCCGCCCAAACCAACTTCAATAATAGCAAGATCAACTTTTTGTTGATAAAAATATTCGAAAGCCATTACTGTCGTAAATTCGAAAAAAGAGGGTCGAATATCTTCTGGCAAATGTTTTAGTTTCTGAATAAAATGGAAAACAAATTCTTTGTCACAATTTTTTCCATCAACTTTGATTCTTTCCGTGAAATCAATCAAATGTGGAGAATTGTAAAGTCCGGTTTTATAACCTGATTCCTGTAAAACCGAAGCCAGCATATTGCTTGTGGAACCTTTTCCATTGGTCCCGCCAATATGTATGGTCTTGATCTTATCTTGCGGATTTCCAAAGAAAGCACATAACTTTTTGATATTATCAAGCCCTGGTTTATAAGCCGACGAACCGTCTCTTTGATAATTTGGAACTTGGACAAAAAGCCAGTCAACAGCTTCCTGATAGTCTTGTGAGGTCATACTTAAAAATGAAATACAAATTTAAAAATAAGATGAATCCAAAATGTATAAATGAAGAAAATTTAAAATCAATTAATTGAAATGGAAATTCCTTTATGGTCACTCAATACCTCTTTTTCTACAAATGTTTTTATTTCGATTAAGTTTTCTCCTAAAAATTTAGGAATAACAATATGGTTAATGTTTTCCTTGATTTTTCCGGTTGCAATTGTAAGATTTAGCTTTTGAAAAAGTGATTTCAAAGATTCGGTAGTTTCAGAATTAATTGTGAAATATTTTTCGTTTTCAAGAAAAGAAGTATTCAAATCTCCAACGATGATTAAATTAGGATTAGTTTCAGAAATTTTACTACAATCATTGATGCAATTCTTAAGTTCATTTTTCGCAAAAGGATTTCGTTTGAATTGAGTTCCAATAATCGTTGCATAAATTACCAAATCCCCAAATTCAGTTTCGAATTCCAAAGAGAGACTTGTTTTATTATCTGTTACTGAAAATTGTCTATTGGAAGGAGTTTTTGAATAAATAATAGTTCTGAAAGCTTTTTCTCCGTTCAGATATTTGGAATAATTCAAACCCTCGTATTCAATATTTTCTGGAATTTGTTCAGAGAAATATTTGAATCCAAAATTTTTAAGATTGAGATTAATAGCTTCGGTTAGAATAAGAAAATCAAAATCATGATTGTCTAAAAATTGCTAAATATTTTCTTTCTTGATTTTTCTTGACCAATCAATATTTAGAGTTGCAATTTTCACTTAAAATTGATTTCAGGAGAACTAAAAATTAATCGTATAAGTTCCCTGCGAAATATTCTGGGACTTTTTAGCTTTCACATATTGCTTTGTCCAAATCACCGCTGCGGTAATATTACAGGCGTCTTTGATTCCACTGCTTCGTCCGGCATTGGTCACATTTCCGGCTTTATCAATAGTAATGAACATTACGAGCTGACCTTTGGTTCTGCAATTGTGAGGCGGTAATTTTCCGGATTTTCCCATCGTTCCGGGGATGAAAGCTGTAAGAATTCTGTCTTTTCCTATTTTAGTGATTTTATCATCCTTGGAATCGGTTTTAGAATCCTTTGTTTCTTCTTTTTTAATGAGCTTTTTATCATCTTTTACAGGTTTTTCTGTTAGCTTTTTCTCTTCTTTAGTTTGTTCTTTCTTTTCTTCTTTTGGAGAAGCTTTAGCGATAGAAACGGTATCTGGAGGCAGAACTTCGACATCCGGGACATATATTTCTGGTTTTACAACCGAATCTTGTTTTGGTTCTTCAGTTATTGGTTTTTCAACTTCTGTAATGATAGGTTTTGGCTGTTCAGAAGCTTTATAATAAAGAGAATTAAAGGAAAATAAAAGCACAAAAAATAACAACACAACAACATAAAATGTAATCGGAAGTCCGGATAATTTTTTTGTTTTTCTACTGAACTCCATTCCTTAAGCAGGTTTGTTGATGATATCCAAGAATTCGTTTGTGTGATATTGAATTTTCATCAATAGATAATCAACTTTTGAAACCAAGATGTTGTGAAAAACATAAGACAAAAATCCTACTAAAAGGCCAATTGTAGAAGGAGCAAGCGCTTTGTAAAAATCAGCTGCCAAAAGATTCTGAGCAACTACTGTTTCGGATTTAGAAATTGTTCCAAATGTAGATGCTAAAATGAGAACACCGCCAAGAAGTCCCAGCATAGGTGCAGCACCCGAAAGTGTTGCTAGAAAATTGATGTTTTTTTCAGCTTTATTAAGTTCTATCTGAGCGTGAGTTTCCATTGCGTTGGCAATTTCGCTTATCGGGCGGCCTAGTCTGTTAAGTCCTTTTTCAACACTTCTGGATTCTGGAGAATTGTCTCTTCTGCAAAAATCTACGGCAGATTGGATTCTTCCGTCATTCAGAAGGTCGTTCACGTTTTTCAATAAGTAAGGGTCAACCTGATTTTCTCGGTTAAGGGCGTATAGTTTCTGTCCAAAAAAAACAATGGCCGAAATTCCTAAAAATATTAGAATAATGATAAGGGAAACACTAAGCAGACCTCCTCCAAAAAGAAATTCCCAAATAGATATTGACGATTGTTTTGCCATAGTTTTTGAATTGTTATTATAGTTTCAAATTTATGAATTACCAGAGAATTAATCGGGATGGATTAAAGAAAAATTTATGAAATATGATTATTAATAGGAATGTTAGAAAACGATTTTATAAGTTCCTTTGGAAGCGGTGCTGGAGGCTTCTGCTTTCACATATTGCTTCACCCAATTGATGGCTGTGCTTGATACACAAGGGTCAGAAACACCACTTAATCTCCTTGCAGAAGTCACTTTTCCGGATTTGTCAACCGTGTAAGAAATGGTAATACTTCCGCTGGCAGTACACTCGTGGTTAGGTTGTGCTCCGCCTCTTCCCATTGTTCCGGGGATGAATCCGATTAACTTTCTATCAACACCAATAAGACTGGTTCCATCGCCATCTCCGCCAAGTGGGTCTCCATAATTTCCTGGTCCGTTTCCGTTTCCTTGTGAGCCGGATTTTGTTCCTCTTCCTTTCAGCAGATTTCCAATCGCTGCATTTCCTTGCCCATCTCCAGTTGCATTTTCTTTTTTGATGTCGCCTTTTGCATTACTTTTTCCAATAGTGTTTTTGGTGGAATTTGCAACAGCAGGAGAATTAGCTTTTTCGTTCGATTTTTTCGTTGCAACAGGCGGATTTTTTGTTCTTGTAGGTGTTGGGACTACGTTTTCCGGAATGTCTTTTTCCGCTTTTTCTTTTGAGACTTTTGCAACTTCGGTTACGATTTCTTTTTCTTCCTTTTTTTCAACAATTGGAGCTGGACTTCCTTCTTCTTCCTTCGGTTCTTCTTTGTCTTTTCCGTTTCTGTTGTCACCATAGTTGATTCGCATTTCTGTCAGTTCAACAGGAATGATATTTTCGCTATTAACAGCCGTTATTTTTTTTGATTTAATAAAAGAAGCAGGAATGCAGAATAAAATGGAAAAAATGAAAATTCCCACAACCAAAGCTTTGGTCAATGTAAAATCATAATGCTTTCTGTGTTCATAGGCGCCATAAGCTTTATGTCGGTCTTCGAAAATAATATCATCTAAATCCTGATACATAGGGAATAACTTGTTTGCGCTATAACTTATTATCTATAACGAATCGTAAATATAAATATTATTTTCTGAAAAGATTAGTCGTCAACTTCTATCTCGTCCGGACGGAAGTTGCATTTTAGTTTGAATTCAATAGGGTTTTCAGAACCAGTATAGAAATCTGTTATTTTTCCTGTCCAACAAAGTTGAAGATCATCATTCTCGTTTTTATCAAATTCCAGTTTGTTTTCAAACAAGAAAGCTTCTTCATCATCAAAAAGGTCAACTTCTGTGTAAGAATCGTCATCCGTATCTTCTACAGAGAAAGTCTGTCCTTCCAATTCCGAAGTTGTAATTGGAAAATCAAAAATATTAAGAGAAATCTGAGGGAAATTGTATTGCAAGGAGTCATCCTCAACATGGTCTAAAGAATCATTCGTTATAACCTCAACTTCCAAAAAATTCTGTTTGTTGCTATAGACAGATTTGCAATACGTACTGTCAATAAAATACTTCAGAGTTTCCTCTGGGTGGTATATTTTCAATATTCCTTTCATTGTAAGGATAGTAAATTAGAAATAAAATTTTTTAATTGTGTCTAACAAAGATAAAAAATTGGATGAAAGTGAAAAATTTTTGTCGATTATTTTTAATAATAATCATAAAGTTTGACGTAATTCTTGATATTCTATTAATCTTAAGCGATCATCCCCTTAAAAACAAAGGCTGTTTTGATAATCTTGAAAATATTATCTTTACACTACAAAATTTATAAGATGAATTCTTTTTACAAAATATTACTGATTTTTGGATTTATTATTAATGTCGTTTCCTGTAAAAAAGGGGATTCTCCAATGATGAAGACTTCAGTAGGTTCCACATCTTCGGATTTGGATTCTATTGCAGCCAATTATTACGAAGAATATCTTAAATTTTATCCTCTAGAAGCTACTTCACAAGGCGACGAAAGATACAATGACCTTTTACCGAATAACCTAAGTCAGGATTTTATCAAAAAAGAAATTGCATTCTATAATTCGGTTCAGAATCAGTTGAAATCTGTGGACTACAATTCTTTGGATAATGAACAGAAAGTCGTTTTTGATGTTTTGGAATATACACTGATTGACAAACAAGAGCGTTACGCCTATCATCCGGAATACATTCCTTTCACGCAATTTGGAGGATTGCCTTTGGATTTTCCAATGTTGGGAAGTGGAACAGGTATTCAGCCATTTAAAACCGAAAAAGATTATGATAACTGGTTGAAAAGAATTGATGAATTTCCAATCTGGATGGATTCTGCAATTGAAAACTTCAGAGCAGGAATTAAAAACAATGTGGTTCTTCCGAAATCATTGGTTATAAAAATGATTCCTCAAATGAAAGCAGAAGAGATCACAACGTTTGAGATAGAAAAAAATATTTTTTACGGTCCAATAAAGAATATTCCAAAAGATTTCAAACCCGTAATTGCTAATAAATATGCAAAGCTTTATCAGGACGCTATCAAAAATAAATTGATTCCTGCTTATCTCAAAATGGCAGATTTCCTTGAGAAAGAATATCTTCCAAAATCCAGAACAACTGATGGTTATAATGCCTTGCCAAACGGAAATAATATCTATGCCTATTATGTGAAAAGCTGGACGACAACGGATAAAACACCGGATGAGATTCATAAGACAGGACTTTCTGAAGTTGAAAGACTTCGCAAGGAAATGGAAAAAGTGAAAGATCAGATCGGTTTCAAAGGTTCTTTGGAAGAATTCCTGAATTTTGTAAAAACAGACCCAAAAGCAATGCCTTATAAAACATCGGCTGAAGTATTGGAAGGTTTTCAATCGATTCTCGATAAAATCACTCCGAAGCTGAAAACAATGTTCAATGTAACCCCGAAAACGCCTTTCGAAATCCGTCAAACTGAAAAATACCGAGAAGCCAGCGCAAGTGCAGAATACATTCAGGGAAGTCCAGACGGAAAGCGTCCAGGGATTTTTTACATGCCAATTCCTGACCCGAAAAAATTCAATGTGACGTCGGGAATGGAATCTCTTTTCCTTCACGAGGCCATCCCAGGCCATCATTATCAGATTTCTCTTCAGCAGGAGAATTTGCAATTGCCAAAGTTCATGAGATTTGGTTGGATAGGAGCTTATGGCGAAGGTTGGGCTTTGTATTGTGAATCGCTTGGGCCAGAGTTTGGACTTTACACAGACCCGTATCAGAAAATGGGTTCTTTGAGTGATGAGATGTTGCGAGCAGTTCGTTTGGTTATCGATACAGGAATCCATACCGGACAGATGTCTCGCGAAGAGGCTATCAAATATTTCTTGAGTAATGTTGCTTACGATGAAGCTGGGGCAACTGCGGAAGTAGAAAGATATATGGCTTTGCCTGGCCAGGCTTTAAGTTATAAAACCGGTGCGATGAAAATAAGAGAATTAAGAAACAAATATCAAAAAGAGCAAGGCAAAAAATTCAATTTGGCATCTTTCCACGATGAGGTTTTGAGTCAAGGTTGCCTTCCATTAGAGGTTTTGGAAAGAAAAATGAATCTTTGGTCAAAAGGTATTAAATAAAATATTTGATTTTGATATGATGATAGAAAGCTTGAAATCACTTTATAATAGAGATTTGAACAAATTAAAATTTGAAATAGAGTCTTATAAAAGTGAAAAGTCAATTTGGGAAACCGATAAAAATATTTCAAACTCTGCAGGCAATCTTTGTCTTCACTTGGTGGGAAATCTCAACACTTACATTGGCGCAGAACTTGGGAAAACTGGATATATCAGACATCGTGACCTCGAGTTTTCTCTAAAGGATATTCCTAAAACTGAGCTTATTGAAAAAGTCGAATCTACGATAGAAGTAGTTGATTCTGTCCTTAATAAATTATCCGAAGAAGATTTGGAAAAAGAATATCCGACAGAAGCTTTAGGTTATAAAATGACAACCGGATATTTCTTGATGCATCTGCTTTCCCATCTCAATTATCATCTTGGACAGATCAATTATCACAGAAGATTGTTGGATTAAATTACTTTTCAAACAACATTTTCGTAATATGGTCTTTCTCTTTATTTCCTCTTGCTGGCGAATATTCTCGTCCGTAGAAGATGATCTGGAGATGCAGTTTGTTCCAGACGCTTTCATCCCAAAGGTTTTTTGCATCTCTTTCGGTTTCTACAACGTTTTTGCCTGAGGTCAATTTCCATTGCGTCATCAATCTGTGGATATGCGTGTCAACAGGAAACGCCGGAAAGCCAAATCCCTGACTCATCACAACAGAAGCGGTTTTGTGTCCAACACCAGCCAAGCCTTCCAATTCTTCATAAGTTTGAGGAACAACCGAATTGTATTTTTCGACCAGAACTTCAGCCATTTTTTTCAGATTTTTCGCTTTGGAATTTGAAAGCCCAATCTCTTTGATCAATTCCTTGATTTCCTCTACGCTTAGCTTAGCCATTTTTTCAGGCGTGTCAGCAACCGCAAAAAGCTTTGGTGTGATTTGATTCACTTTTTTGTCCGTTGTTTGGGCAGAAAGTGCCACTGCAACCATCAGAGTATAAGCGTCTTTGTGGTCTAAAGGGATTGGAACTTCGGGATATAATTTTTCTAATTCTTCCTGAACAACCTTGGCTCTTTGCTTTTTTGTCATTTTGATGGTAACTTTGTTGTGCAAAAATAGAAATTATGTTGAACGTTGGCGACTCTTTACCGGAATTTATCGGAACTAATCAAAACGGAGAACAAATCGATTCTCAAAAACTGAAAGGCAAAAAACTCGTTGTTTTCTTTTATCCGAAAGCGAGTACACCGGGTTGTACGGCGGAAGCCTGTAATCTGAGAGACAATTATTCGGTTTTGAAACAGAAAGGATATCAGTTATTGGGTGTCAGTGCGGATTCTGTGAAACGTCAGAAAAATTTCAGTGATAAAAATGAATTACCGTTTGATGTGATTGCGGATGAAAATCATGATATCATTGACAAATTCGGAGTTTGGCAGCTGAAGAAATTTATGGGAAGAGAGTTTATGGGAATCGTGAGAACGACTTTTGTTTTCGATGAAAACGGAATTTGTATTCAGGTTATTGAAAAAGTGAAAACCAAAGACCACGCGGCTCAGATTTTGGAATAACTATTTTATCGGAATCCAAATCTCTTCCTCTGCAGAATTATCATTAGGGTTGTAATTGTCTCCAAAAATCTCAAAATGTGGTCTGTCATCAACCTCGAATTGATTTTCCGGAATGAAATTTTGAAATAGATATCTGAAAATTTCCGGTCCGTTTTCGGCTTTCCCTTTGTAATTGAAAACCAAATATTTTCCACGTTCTAATTCGAAACTTTCAAAATCATTTGGAATATTATTGAAATCAGAAACTTCAGCCAGAGCATATTTTATGAAAGATTGATTTGGCGTGAAATTCTCAGGATAGATTTGAAGCGAAAATAATTGATTCGAAACTCGGTTGGAGATTTCATTTCTTCTCATCATCAATTTTCTCCAGACAATTGGCGTTTTATCTTCATGAAAAGAAGTTGTAATGCTGAATCCAATTAATTTCTTTGTTTCAATAATTTCGATTCGATGAGGTAAGTTCATTATTGTAAATTCCATTCATAAAGATTCAAATCCACATCATCGTTAGGAATTCTAACAACTTCTTTAAATTTTAATCCCAGTTTTTCGATTAATTTGATTGATGAAAAATTTTCTGGTAAAGTAATCGCACTTACTTTAGTAATGCCAAAATCATTGATTCCGGTATCCATAACTTTCCTTGCAGATTCGTAAGCATAGCCTTTGCCTTCGTATTCCTCCAAAAAGGCAAACCCAATATCCACACCGTCGATTCCTTCGCGGTCGTACAACCCAACGGTTCCGATTTTCTCATTGTTTTCTTTCAGAATCACAACACAATTTCCGTAACCTAATCTTTCGATATTTGGAAGATTCTTTTCGCGGACATATTTCTGAGCATCTTCAAGATTATGAATATTTCTGTCTCCGATATTTTTTAGCCATTTTTCCGTATGGACCAATTGCATTAGAAATTCGTAATCATCGATATCAACCAATTTTATGATTAATCGCTCCGTTTCGTAAGTTTTTGACATCAGTTTTATTTATAAGTTAATTTTCATAATATCTCAATTCCTCATTATCATCAGGAAAAATTACATATTTCTGAAATTGGAGGCCAAGTCTTTCAATCAGTTTTTGAGAAGAAATGTTTTCGTCAGAAGTCATTGCCGATATTTTTGTCAAACCGAAATTTGTAGCGACTAATTCTTTCAGTTTTGAAGCTGACTCGTAAGCAAATCCTTTCCCCTCAAAATCAGGAAAGAAAGAAAAACCAATATCAGGAACTTCGATTCCGTCACGAACAAATACACCAATAGCGCCGATTTTTTTGTTGAGTTCTTTATGAAGAACAACATAATTCCCGTAACCTAATTTTTCAATATGAGGGAGAAATCTATTCTTGATATATTGTTCCGCATCTTGTTTGGTACGGAGGTTTCGGTCACCAATATGCTTGATGAATGATGGTAAATTGTATAATTCCAGAAAGAAATCCGCATCATCCAAGTCTGCGAGTTTCATTCTTAATCTTTCGGTTTCGAAGGTTTTCATCCGATAAAATTAAAAATTTTAAGGAACAATAACGGTAAAAATATAAGCAAAAAGATTAACCAAAAGTACAACGCCATAAAGAATATTGGTTTTTCCCCGGTTCAAGGAAAGCATCACAGTATAAAGTGACAATGCCAGCAAAACCATTGATTTGATATCGAGTCCGAGTAATAATGGCATTTCGTAAATAATAGAAACCACTGCAACACAAGGGATTGTCAATCCAATACTGGCGATTGCAGAACCCAAAGCCAAATTCAAACTTGTCTGGAATTGATTTCTTCTTGCGGCTTTTAAGGCGGCCATTCCTTCCGGTAAAAGTACTACTGCTGCAATGATAACGCCGACCAAAGCTTGTGGAGCGCCCAAATTATGGACCATACTTTCTATTTGCGGAGACAATGCTTTTGCTAGAAATACAACAACGCCCAAACAGATAATCAGAAAAATTAAACTCATCGTACTTTCGAAATTGCTTGGCGGTTCTGCGTGCGGCTCATCATCATTTTCGGGAAGAAAATAATTTCTGTGTCTTACAGTTTGAACCATTAAAAAAGTAGAGTAGATAACTAATGAAGCAACAGAAAAGAAAATTAATTGCGCTTTGCTGAATGTTGCAGAAAGTTCGGTTGTCGTATAATTGGGCAAAATCAAAGTCATCACGACGATAGCTACCAAGCTGATCAATGCCATATTGCCAGAGGTCCGCGCGAAGAATTGTTCCTTGAATTTGATACCTCCGAGAAGAAGACATGCGCCAAGAATTCCATTTAAAATCAACATGACTGCGGCAAAAACAGTGTCTCTGGCTAATTTGTCGGTTTCCTTTCCGCCGGCGACCATTAAGGAAACAATCAGTCCAACTTCCAAAACAGTGATCGCAATTGCCAAAATAATGGTTCCGAATGGTTCACCCACTTTATGCGCGACAACTTCGGCATGATGAACAGCTCCTAAGACTGATGTGATGAGTAACAAGCCGCCCAAACCGGCCAGCCAGCCATTATTGTCAACAAGACCGAAAGAATAATAAGCAAGGGATAATAAAGGAAAAATATAAGACCAGTGAAGTAAAGATTTTAAACTCATAAAAAATGATTTCTCTAATTTACAAAAAAATATTTTAGCAGTGTTTTCCGATTTTTATCCAACAAAAAAGCCACCAAAATAGGTGGCTTATATGATATTTGATAAAAAATTATTTTACCAAAGTTAATTCGCTGATTAATCTAGTCGCACCAGCATATTTGTCGATTACCCAAAGAACATAACGAACGTCAACGTTAATTGTTCTCTGTAGATTCGGTTCGAAAACGATGTCACCACTCAAAGCTTCGCTGTTTCCATCGAAAGCAAGACCGATAAGATTCCCGTATCCATCGATGATTGGAGAACCGGAGTTTCCACCGGTGATATCATTATTGGACAAGAAATTGATTGGCATAAATCCGTCTTTGTCTGCATATTGACCATAATCTTTTTTCTTGGCAAGGTCCAGAACTTTCTTAGGAAGGTCAAATTCTTCGTCGCCTTTTTTGTATTTGGCAACCATACCATTGATGTCGGTATAATAGTTTTCTTTGATTCCTTTGTAGTTTCTGTCTGCTCTTTCAGGAAGCGTTTCGATTGTTCCGTAAGTCAATCTCATTGTAGAGTTAGCATCCGGATAGAATTTCTTATCTGGCTGAGCTTTTCTAAGTCCGTCTAAGAACAGTCTGCTGTTTTTAGCAAAGTTTTCATCTACTTTAGAATATTTCTCGATACCTAATTTTTGGTCTTCAACAATTCCGTTTGCAAATTGTCTCAATTTATCAGCATCGATTTTCAATCTATCAGGATTTTCTACGAAAGCCAAAGCCGATTTTTTATTAGCGAAAACAGATTCGTATGCAAGCGTTGAAAGGTTATTAACATCAGCCGCCAAAATTGTTGGAGAAGCAAATTCTTTAGAAACTTTTGTTTTGTAAAGAGAAGTTAACTGAACCAACATATCGCCTTCTACATTATCGTGGAAACCATCGTAAGCTTTTTCAATGGCTTCAAGGACTTTTGGTTTCATAGAAGCTTTTCCAGCTTCGTCTTGGTCAGCATAAGTTTTGAAAAGACTTCCTAATTGGTAAGCCGTTCCAATATAATGCGCATTTCTTTGTAAGATAGAAGCATAATTTCTTTCTACATTTCTTCCTGAAACTTGAGTGTAATAAGCTTTAATTTCTGGTAAAACACTATAATATGTTTGCTCGTTTGGAGATTGAGCCGCCCATTGATTATAAGTTTGTTCTAGTTTTTGTTTTTCAGCAACTGTTCCGTTTTTCTTTACCGCATCAATTGTTCCTTGTCTGTTTTTCCAGTAGTTAGCAACACTTGCATATTGAGAAGCATAATCCAACTGGGTTGCTTTATCTTTATCCATGTACTTCTTCATTACGTCCATTGCCACTTTAGAAGATTCTACCCAAGCTGGATAATCTTTGTCCACCATTTGTTCGATTCCGTAAGAAGTCAAATAACGATTGGTTCTTCCGGGATATCCAAGAATCATTGTGAAATCTCCAGGCTTGTAACCTTTAAGAGAAACAGGTAAATGATGTTTTGGTTTTAGAGGAACGTTGGTTTCAGAATATTCTGCCGGATTTCCATTAGCATCAGCATAAGCACGGAAAACAGTGAAGTCTGCAGTGTGTCTTGGCCATTCCCAGTTGTCTGTGTCACCACCGAATTTCCCTAATGATGAAGGCGGCGCTCCAACTAAACGGATATCTTTATAGTCTTGATAAACAAAATAATAGAATTCATTTCCGTTGAAAAAATCTTTTACAACAACTGTGTATTTTCCGTTCTCAGAATTTTCTGTTTGGATTGCTTTGTATTCTGCATCGATAACAGCCTTTCTGTCTGCAGCAGACATATTGTTGTTCAGTTTTGCATTGATTCTTGCAGAAACGTCATCCATTCTTACAAGGAATCTGACATATAAACCTTTAGCATTGAACTCTTCATTCGGTTTCATTGCCCAGAATCCGTTCTTAAGATAATCTTTTTCCGGAGTAGAAGCTGCGGCAACAGCGTCATAACCGCAGTGGTGATTGGTAAAAATCAAACCTTGGTCAGAAACCATCTCACCAGTACAGAAACCACCGAAACTTACGATAGCATCCTTCAAACTGGAATTATTTACAGAATAAATTTCTTCCGGTGTCAAGTGCAGACCTTCTTTCTGCATATCAACTCCGTTCAGACGTTTTACAAGCATCAGAAGCCACATGCCTTCGTCTGCTCTCATCTGAGCATAACCCA
>QFQW01000033.1 GCA_003248755.1 Chryseobacterium sp.
ACATCAATTATCCTTTCAGCAGTTTTGCTGTCTTGTTCCAAGCAAGAAGAAGTAAAACCGGAAGAAACAAAAGGTTTTGAACTGAGCAATACTATGCTGAAAAGCACAACTTTTGCAAAGGTTGAAAAGAAATTTATCGAGGACGAATTCAGCTTTTACGGTAAAATCTCCGCAGATAAAAATAAATATATCGACATTTTTCCATTGGTTGGCGGAAACGTTCTCAGCGTGAATGTGGAATTGGGAGATTATGTGACCAAAGGTCAGGTCCTGGCAACGATTAGAAGTACGGAGTTGGCAGAAGTTCAGAAAGATGTCAGCGATTCCAAAACCGATTTGATAGTCGCAGAGAACAATCTTCGTGTAGCAAAAGAGCTTTACGCAGGCAAATTGAACACAGAAAAAGACGTTCTGGAAGCCGAAAGCGAAGTCAAAAAAGCAAAAGATGCCTTACGACGTTCCAATGACGTCAGCACGGTTTATAATGTGAAAAAAGGGAATATCTACAGTGTTATTTCGCCTATTAACGGTTATATCGTTCACAAGGACATCAACAAAGATATGGAGCTGAGAAGCGACAGAAGTGAGAATATTTTTGATGTTGCAAACACCAAGAATGTTTGGGCCATTATGAATGTCAACGAAGCGGATATCGATAAAATCACGTTGGGGATGAAAGCTCAGGTTTCTACATTATCATATCCAGACAAAGTTTTTTATGGACAAATCGATAAGATTTTCAAAATCATAGACCCGGACACCAATGCGATGCAGGCTAGAGTAGTGTTGGACAATTCGCAGGGACTGTTGATTCCCGACAGCAAAGCGACGATAAAAGTTTCCAAATCCGAAAATACAACAGCCTTGGCAATCCCTTCCAAAGCCGTGATTTTTGATGACAACAGATATTTTGCCGTGGTTTACAAATCCCAGACCGATATCAAGGTCAAAGAACTTAAGATTTTGAAACAGAACCCGGAGACAACCTATGTTTCAGAGGGACTTTCCGAAGGAGAAAGCGTCGTGACCAACAATCAATTGCTGATTTATCGCTCTTTGAATAACTAATATTTAAAGCTTTTCTAATAAACCCATCGGGTTTAATATCAGTAGCCGTAGGTGCAACCTATGGATAAGAATCAACATATCTTAAAGAATCCGAAGGATTCAATTTTAATAACCACAGTATTATCTGTGATTAAATATAAAATATGAACAAATTCATCAAAAATATCATAGCATTCTCACTCAAGAACAAAGCTTTCACATTCATATGGGTGGCGATTTTGGCGGTCTCGGGATTCATTAGTTTCAAAAATATGCCGATTGAAGCATTTCCCGATGTTACCAATACCCAAATCGTCATCATTACCCAATGGAACGGGCGAAGTGCAGAGGAAGTAGAACGTTTCGTTACCACACCAATAGAGTTGGCAATGAGTCCGGTTCAGAAAAAGACCAGCGTCCGAAGTACCACAATGTTTGGACTTTCCATTGTCAAGATTTTATTCGAGGACGGTGTGGATGACATCTTTGCCCGAAATATGGTTAACAATCAGCTGAGAACTGTGAGTTTACCGGAAGGTATTGACCCAGAAGTCCAGCCACCTTACGGACCAACCGGAGAGATTTTCCGATACACACTCGAAAGTAAAGACAGAGATTCACGAGACCTTTTAACATTACAAACTTGGGTAGTTGACAGAGCAGTACGAAGTGTTCCAGGTGTTGCAGATATCAACGTTTTCGGAGGTCAGGACAAAGTATTTGAATTGAGTATCGACCCAAGAAAATTAGACAAATATAACCTTACACCTTCCGAAGTTCTGGATGCTGTAACCAACAGTAACCTGAATGTCGGTGGTGATGTTATAGAGAAAAGCGGCCAGGCTTATGTAGTTCGAGGAATAGGTTTGGTAAAATCGATTTCAGATATTGAGAATATTACGGTTCATAGTGATGGTGGAAACCCAATTCTGGTTAAGAATGTAGCCGATGTTCACGAAGGTTCTTTGCCAAGAGTTGGTCAGGCTTCATTGGATAATGAAAAAGACACGGTTGAAGGGATCGTTGTGATGCGAAAAGGCGAGAATGCGCAGGAGGTTCTGCTTGCGGTAAAAGCCAAAATCGAAGAATTGAACAACAAGATTCTTCCGAAAGATGTGAAGATGAAAACTTTCTACGACCGTCAGAACCTGATGGATTTCACCACCAAAACAGTGATGCACAACCTGTTGGAAGGAATCATTCTGGTAACTGTAATTGTCTTGATTTTTATGGCAGACTGGCGAACTACCTTGATTGTTTCCATCATCATTCCATTATCGTTATTATTTGCATTTTTCTGTCTACGAATGGCGGGAATGAGCGCTAACCTATTATCATTGGGAGCAGTCGATTTTGGAATTATTATAGATGGCGCCGTCGTAATGGTCGAAGGGTTATTTGTAATGCTCGACCACAAGGCTCACAAATATGGAATGGAACGCTTCAACAAAATGGCGAAAGCAGGTTGGATAAAACAAACCGGAACAGGATTGGGAAAAGCGATTTTCTTCTCAAAGCTGATTATTATTACGTCACTTTTACCAATCTTTTCTTTTCAGAAAGTAGAAGGTAAAATGTTCTCTCCATTAGCATTTACATTAGGGTTTGCATTACTTGGTGCATTGATATTTACTCTGACTTTGGTTCCTGTAATGTCACATTTATTATTAAAGAAAAATGTAAGAGAAAAGAACAATCCATTTGTGAACTTTTGGGACAGAAGTGTAATGAAAGGCTTCAAATTCACTTTTAGAAATAAGAAAATAAGTCTTTTGGTTTCAACTGTAATTCTTGCTATTACTTTATTCTCAGCCAAATTCCTGGGAACTGAATTCCTTCCTCAATTGAATGAAGGTTCACTTTGGATTACTGCAGAAATGCCGATGAGTTCCTCACTTAAAGAATCTCTTAAAACGGCTGAGGTTCTCAAAAAAGATATTATGAGCTTCTCAGAAGTCACTGGCGTTCTGGCGCAAACCGGTAGAAGTAATGACGGAACCGACCCGAACGGCTTCGGCTTCGTGCAGTTTGCCGTGAGTCTGAAACCAAGAGACGAATGGAAACGAAAAATTACTTATGATGAACTGGTGGAAGAGATTGATAAAAAGCTGAAGAATTATCAGGGAATCACTTTCAACTATTCTCAACCCATTTCCGATAACGTTGCGGAAGCTGTTGCAGGTTTCAAAGCAGAAAACGGAATTAAAATCTATGGGGATAACCTTCATACACTCGACAGATTAGCGGAAGAAGTTCTGGCTTCTATAAAAGATGTGGATGGGGTGAAAGAACCAGGAATTATCAAAAATATTGGTCAGCCTGAAATAAGTGTAGTTCTTGACAGAAATAAAATGGCTGCTTATGGTGTTTTACCTGCTGATGCCCAAGCGGTTCTGGAAATGGCGTTTGGTGGGAAAACAGCGTCTGAAATGTTTGATGGCGAAAGAAAGTTTCCAATCAGATTGCGTTATGCAGAAGATTATAGAAAGAATGAAGAAGACATCGCTTCTCTGATGGTTCCGACGCAGGACGGCGCCAAGATTCCGTTAAAGGAAATCAGTACGATTGAGAAAGAGAATGGAGCTGCGTTTATTTACCGAGATGATATCAAACGTTACATCGGTGTCAAATTTTCTATACGAGACAGAGACTTGGGCGGAACGATTGCCGATGCTCAAAAGAAAGTGGCTAAAATTAAATTGCCAGACGGTTACTCGATTGGATGGACAGGACAATTTGAAAATCAGCAACGTGCTACGAAAAGATTGGCACAAGTGGTTCCGATTAGTATTCTGGGAATTTTCTTCCTGTTGTTCATCTTGTTTGGAAATATGAAAGACTCGCTTTTGGTTTTGGCCAACGTGCCTTTTGCATTGATTGGTGCGATTATCGCGCTTCATTTGACGCATATGAATTTCGGCATCTCTGCCGGTGTCGGGATGATTGCCCTGATTGGAATTTGTATCCAAAATGGTGTGATTCTGATTTCGGAGTTTCATCAGAACGTTAAGAATGGTTTGTCCTTAGATACATCCATAATGGAAGGTGTGAAAGTAAGAACCAGACCTGTAGTAATGACTGCTTTGATGGCATCCATTGGTTTGCTTCCTGCAGCACTTTCTACAGGAATCGGGTCGGAATCTCAGAAACCTTTGGCGATTGTGATTATTGGTGGACTGATTACTGCAACCGTTTTGACGCTATTGATTTTCCCAATTATCTTCTGGATTTTCAATAGAAGAAAGAATGAAGTTATTGATTAAATTTTAATAATTGAGTTATAGTTGTTACATTTTTCTCTCTATTATTTGTGTTTCCTCAGGATTTTCTTGGGGAAACGTTTTTGTTTATTTTGAACAGATTGAAAAAGCCTTGATGTTTTTAATGTCCTCTTCAAACGCCCTATCCATAGGACTTAACGAGAGTCATTTTTGAGCTTTGAAACATCTTCTATTTTGCTTTAATTTTGGTTAGAATTTCTCAATTTCTATTGTGCAAAGCGCACCCGAACTAAGTGGAGCTCGTCATTGCGAGGAACGAAGCAATCTGTCCACAAATCTCACAGATTGCTTCGTTCCTCGCAATGACAGCGAAAACCCTTCGACAAGTTCACGATAAACTAAACTTGGATAAAGGTGCCCAAATTTCTTACCTTTGATAATAAAATTAGACTATGCGGAATTTTATCTTGATATTATTACTTTTCATAGGTTTCAATGGGTTTTCCCAGAAGTTTTCTAAGGCCGAAAAAGAATTAATCTTGGCGGGCGATTTGAAAACCGCTTTGCCAATATATCAGATCAATAATGAACATCAGCACAAGGTTTTGCTGGCTCAGTCACAAGAGATCTCGCCTAAAGATAAAACGCTTCCGGTTCTTATCGAACGGATGAGACTGGCTCTGGCAGCGACCGAAGGCGGTGTTGGCATTGCTGCGCCACAGGTTGGTATCAATAGAAGGGTGGTACTGGTTCAGCGTTTTGATAAGACGGATTATCCTGTGGAATACTTCATCAATCCGAAAATCATCTGGCGTTCGGAACTTCTTAAAAAAGGTCCGGAAGGCGATCTTTCTATTGATCAGTTCCGAGAGCCTTTTTACAGAAGCTACAGCATCAGATTAGAATATTATGATCTGGACAATAAAAAGCATGATGAGATGGTAGAAGGTTTCACAGCGGTGATTTTCCAGCACGAGATTGACCACCTTTCGGGGATTTTGATTTCGGATAAATTCAGGAATGAAAAAGGGTTGCAATACAAAGAAGTGAAAGTTTATCAGAAATCTAAAAATTAGGTCTGGTTTTTGAATAGAAAATACCAATCAATAAAACCTTAAAACTATGAACTTTATTATTCGTTTGCTGATAACTGCAATTTCAGCATTTTTGCTCAGCAAAATCCTTTCAGGAGTACATTTTGAGTCATTTGGTTCTACCATTATTTTTGCAATTCTTTTGGGAATTCTGAATATTTTTGTAAAACCGATTCTGTCCATTTTATCCTTACCGATTACAATTATCACTTTGGGATTATTTTCATTTGTCATCAATGCATTGATGATACTTTTGACTGATTATTTTATGGAAAGTATGCAGGTGGATGGTTTCCTTTGGGCGTTGCTTTTCAGTATTTTGCTATCGCTTGTCACATCCGCTTTTACAGCGATTTTTGAAAAAGATTAAAAAAAAAAGAGTTTCAATTCTTGGAACTCTTTTTCATTTAATAATGTTTGTAAATTAGATACTTACAAATTAAAATACCAAATTAGTATTAAAACATCAATTATGCCCTCTGCTAGGTTTATGTATAAATGTTTTGCTACTACCCTTTGTAAAAACCAATCAAGAAACGAATAGAGTATTGATAACCCGATAATAACATACGCAAAAACATAACCCCAACCCTCATAACCGGGATATATTATAAAATAAATACCTAAGAATAAACCAAATAATGCGGTTAAATTTCCAACGGTTAATTTATATCTTACACTTTCCATTTTATTTTATAGAACAGTTTTTAAAATATTTCTTCGGACACGCGACAAGGTTTCCCTGGAAAGTCCCAGATAAGAAGCCACCATATGCAAAGGAACTCTATTGAAAATATCAGGATAAGTGTTGATGAAATCCAGGTATTTTTCTTCCGGACTGCTGCTGATGTTCATCAGCAGACGTTTGTGGATTTCCATTGATTTTCTCGTCAGGATGTTTTCTACAAAAATATTAAGTTCAGGAATTTGTTCTCTTAATTCAGCAAAATCTTCACAATTAAAGGCGAAAATTTCCGAAGCTTCCATTGCTTCGATGTTGAGTTTTGAAGGTATGTTGTTGTAGAAACTTTCCGGGTCAGTCGTCCAGGACATTTCGTTTACGAACTGGAGAATATGTTCGTTTCCATCTTCAGAGATTGAATAATTACGCAAAAGTCCTTTAGCTACAAAGATTTTCAGATTACAAACTTCGCCTTGCCCACAAACGGTTTCCTTGCGCTGAAGTTTGATTAATTGACTTTTATATAAAATGAAATCAAATTTTTCATCTGTGAAATCGGGAAGCACTTTCTGAAAATAATTTTTAAGAATCTCTGACATCTTCAAAACTGGATTTATATTTAAAATTAATTCTTTTTATTGGATTAATATAAAAAATGTGTCAAATGACCTCGGTTTTGAGACCCGGTCACTACTAAATTTGTATCAGAATTTAACAAAAACAAAATTTAAAAATATGAAGGTATTTGTAACAGGAGCTTCGGGATTTGTAGGCTCGGTAGTTGTAAAAGAATTATTAGCAAACGGACATCAAGTCGTTGGATTGGCACGTTCGGAAGAATCTGCAAAATCAATCAGAGAAACCGGAGCAGAAGTACTAATGGGAGATTTGGAAAATCTGGAGATTTTACAAAAAGGTGCAAGAGATGCGGATGGTGTAATCCATACAGCTTTTATCCATGACTTTTCGGATTATCAAAGCAATGCAATCAAAGACCAGAAAGCAATCGAAGCTATGGGCGAAGTTTTGAAAGGAACTGATAAGCCCATTGTAGTAACAGGCGGAACATTAGGATTACCATTGATTGAAGGAAAAATAACGGAAGAAAGCAAAGCACCGACAGAATCCATCAGGTTTTCTGAAAAAGCTTTTCTTGACTTATCAGAATCCGGTGTTAAAGCATCAATCGTTCGTCTTTCACCAAGTGTTTATGGGAATTCTGAATTAGGTTTCAAGGGCGGTTTTGGAGTAATGCTTGCTGAACTTGCGAAGGCTAAAGGATTAGCGGCTTATATTGGTGAGGGCAATAATGTCTGGCCAGCGGTTCATCGTTTGGATGCGGCGAAGTTGTTTCGTTTAGCTCTTGAAAAAGGTGAGAAAGGCGCGAGATACAATGCTGTAAATCATGATAAACAGTTGTCAATGAAAGAATTTGCAGAACTGATAGGTGAAAAACTGAATATTCCTGTAAAATCTTTGTCTATAGATGAAGCACCGGAATATTTTACATGGATGACCTACTTTGTGCAGGAAAATTGTCCGGCAACAAGTCTCATAACTCAGGAAAAACTGGGTTGGAAACCTTCTGAGAAAAGTTTTATTGAAGAATTAGGCCAATATTTTTTCTAAAAATTAATCTAAAATTCCTCGAAATAAAATTCGGGGAATTTTTATTTCTATTGGGCATTATCACTTGATGATAGTGTCATTTTCACTTCAAATATTATTTATCTCAAAAACTAATTTATCTCATATTACATTTGTTTGGAGAGAAACTGCAATCTTCTAAATTTGAATAAAGCTTTTATTTAGTATAATTAAAAGCAACTATTTGCTATTTCTAGCCTGGCGAATATCAATTTATAATTGTTTTTTCAGTTCTCAGATTTTTTGAAATAGAATCGAGATTAGAAAGACATTCCCGTTTTATTTTTTTGAATTTAATAAATCAATATAAATAATCATTTATAATATATGATATGCTAAACTCCGAACTCTTAAATTACATTAGTGGAACCAAAAAAAACATCGCTTTGAATGTCCTTTTCAGATGGTTTGGTCTGCTGATGAACATCCTGATTTCTTTTTCCATTGTTTGGATTCTTAATCAATTTTATCAAGGAGAAAATCCCGACTATCTGTTTTTTATTTTTTTATTGACTGGCTTATGGCTATTGAAATTTTTTTTTGAAAGGAAAGCGGAATTGTACGGTTTCAGTCTGTCGCAAAAAGTCAAAAAACATCTTAGACTCAGATTCCTCAGAAAAATTATAAAAATAGGACCTTCATACAGTCAGAAAATGCCATCATCAAAAATTTTGCAACTGGCCGGAGATGGAGTAGAACAGCTTCAGACCTATTATTCCGGGTTTATGCCTCAGTTATTCTTTAGTATTTTGGCAACATTGACTATGGTTGTTCTTATCGCCTTTATTAATGTAAGAACGTCTTTGGTCTTGCTGATATTTTCTCCACTTATTCCTATTGTTATTTACAAAGGATTGAGTATTGCAAGGAAAATTTTAGGAAGATATTGGAAGAGTTACTTTGACCTTGGAAGTACTTTTATGGATAATATTCAAGGGCTTACAATTGCGAAAATTTATAATGCTGACGAATATAAGCACAAGGTAATGAATGAGAAAGCGGAAGATTTTCGTGTGAAAACAATGAAACTGCTCACGATGCAACTCAATTCTATCAACGTGATGGACATTATTGCTTTTGGGGGCGTTTCGGCCGGGATTATTACTGCTTTTTTACAATTGAGAAAAGGAAATATTGCAATAGAAGGATTCAACGGAGATACAGGATTGATGGGAATGATATTGATTCTTTTGCTGTGTTACGATTTCTTTGTTCCGCTTAGGATTTTGGGTTCTTTATTCCATGTTGCGATGAACGGGATTTTTGCCAGCACTTTTATTACCGATTTCCTGAATCTTCCTGATGAAAATAATGGTAAAGAAATATCTGATAAAGAGAATTTTGATATCACAATTAATGCTATGAGTTTCAGTTTTAATGAGAATGATTTTATTAAAGGCATCAATATAATATTTCCTCAAAATCAAATGACTTCTATTGTAGGGAAATCCGGCTGTGGAAAATCGACGATAGTTAATATCTTATCAGGAATATTAACAGGCTATAAAGGTTCTATCAAAATTGGCAACACAGAAAACAGAGACCTTATGAATTCCTATAGGATGAAACATATCAATATCATTACTCACAATCCCTATTTCTTCAAAGGCAGCGTGAGGGAAAATATGCTTTTGGCGAATGAAAATGCTACGGATAATGATATTGAACAAGCACTTAAGGAAGTTAATTTATTGAATTTCATCAACAGTCAAAACGGACTTGATACTTTATTGAATGCTAATGCAGAAAACTTCTCCGGCGGACAAAAACAACGGCTTGCTATTGCCAGAGCGTTGCTCCAGAATCCTGACGTTTTCATTTTCGATGAGGCAACTTCTAATATCGAAGCCGAAAGCGAAGAAATCATTATGAGCTTGATAGAAAAACTTAAACAGGAAAAAACCATCATTCTAATCTCTCACAGGCTTTCTAATGTTGTGAAATCTGACAATATCTATTATATGGAAGATGGCAATATCATAGAAAAAGGAACTCATAATGAACTGATTTCTGCAGGAAATAAGTACGCTAAATTGTATCAATATCAAAAAGAATTAGAAAGTTATGGCAAAAATTAATACAACTAATACCAATCCAAAAAGTAGAACCAAATTATCTCTTTTGTCCGAGCTTTTAAGTCTTGTAAAACCACTTAAATTCTACATGTTTTTGGCTGTTTCATCAGGTGTTTTAGGATTTTTGGTTTCTATATTTATTCCGGTTTTTGGTGCTTTTGCAACACTGAAAATTCTTGGTTTCGACGTGTTATTTTCCATTCCGATATTAATCACTCTGTGTATTGTTTTTGCGATTTCCAGAGGTTTTCTCAGATATGGTGAACAGTTGTGTAATCATTTTATAGCTTTCAAAGTTTTAGCATTGATGAGAGATAAGATTTTCCTTGCATTAAGGAAATTAGCGCCTGCAAAATTGGAAACCAAAGAAAAAGGAGCTCTTATTTCTATGATTACATCCGATGTGGAACTGATGGAAGTTTTCTATGCACACACAATTTCTCCGATTCTTATAGCAACTGCAGTATCGCTAATTATGACTTTCTATATCGGGTCATTTCATTGGGTTTTGGGACTTGTGGCATTTTGTGCTTATGTTTTTATTGGTGTTTTAATTCCGATTTATATTTCTAAGTTTGGTAAATCTGCAGGAGAAAAACAGCGCAAAAGTTATGCTTTGTTACAGGATTATTTATTCGATACACTTCGAGGGATGAAGGAGGTCTTCCAATTTGGTGTGGACAAAGAAAGATTGTTAAACATCTCCAGACTCAGTGATAATTTAAGCAAAGACCAAAGAAAACTAAAAAATTACAATTTCATAACAAGTCTTTTGAATGGATTTGCGTTGATATTTTTTCCGGTTTTGATGACTTTTATTGGTGGCAAACTTTACCTTTCTCATCAGATAACTTTTCCTCAGATGTTGATTCCTATTATTGCTTTATTAGCATCATTCGGACCGGTTTTGGCTTTGTCTAATGTTGCTAATACGCTGCTTTTGGTTTTTGCCTCAGGAAAAAGAATTGTCGATTTGCTGGATGAGGAACCTTTGGTAAAAGATATTGCAGATGAGAATAATGTAGATTTTGAAGGTCTGGAATGTAGGAATATAGACTTTTCTTATCAAGAGGAAGAAGTTATCAAAAATCTATCTCTCAAAATTGAAAAAAATAAAATCCTCTCCATAACAGGTAAAAGTGGCGCCGGAAAATCGACTCTTCTAAAATTGATGATGCGTTTTTGGGAAACCAATAAAGGGAGTATCCTGATGTCCGATGTCGATATCAATCATATCAATACCCCATCTTTGAGAAAAAATCAATCTTATCTTACGCAGTTTCCGGTGATGTTCAACGAGAGTATTGCGGATAATATAAGGATTGGAAAAATAGATGCAACCTCAGAAGAAATCGAAAATTCCGCAAAAAAAGCAAGCATTCATGATTTTATAATTTCTTTGGATAATGGTTATGACACTATTGTTGGAGAGCTCGGCGATAGGCTTTCTTCGGGTGAAAAACAACGAATCAATCTGGCAAGATTGTTCATTCACGATGCGCCTTTCATTCTTCTGGACGAGCCTACAAGTAATGTTGACAGCCTGAACGAAGGAATTATTCTCAAATCTCTGAAAGATTCTTCCGACAACAAAACCATTGTTCTGGTCTCTCACAGAGAATCTACAAAAGGCGTTGCAGATTACAATATCAATTTGGAAACCGAGAGATATTCTTAAAGTTATTATTGGGGTAATTTTTTCAAGTGCTTTTATTCTGAGCTTGTCTAAGAACCTCAATTTATATCTGGAGCTTATCCAGAGCCTGCTGATGAGCTTAAATATTTTTGTCCCGACCATTCGACCGGGACAAAAAGAAAGGTTGTCATTCCAAACGAGTTGAGAAATTTTAATTAAGCCTTTATCCCTTCGATAAACGTTGTCCCTTTCTCTTCCCAATCCTGATTTTCCAGCAGAATTTTTACAAATGCAGTTCCGATAATTCCACCTTGGGCTTTTTCGGTTACGTTTTCAAAATCAGATTGATTTTTGATTCCGAATCCGATGAAAACTGGATTTTTCAAATCTAAAGAAGCTAATCTGTCCAGATAATTTTCATTCTTCAGAACAGCATTATCGTTTCCTGTTGTAGAAGAGGAACTGACGGCGTATAAAAACCCTGAACTCAAAGAATCCAGATATTTGATGCGGTCTTCGGAAGTTTCCGGCGTTACTAGAAAAGTGAAATGCAGATTGTGTTTTTTAAGAATTTCACCATATTTATTTTCAAATTCAATGGGTGGCAAATCCGGGATAATCAATCCGGCAACACCAACTTCTTCACATTTCTGACAAAAGTTCTCGAATCCGAACTGAAGAACAGGATTCAGATAACCCATTAATATTTTTGGAATTGTAACAGAATCTTTGATTTCTGCCAATTGCTCGAATAGTTTTTTGATAGACATTCCGTTTTTCAAAGCCAGAGAATGTGCCTCCTGAATCACAGGTCCATCCGCAACAGGGTCAGAATAAGGAATCCCGATTTCCATCATATCCGCTCCAGATTCTTGAATCAGCTTTGAAATTTTTCCGGTGTCTTCCAATTTCGGAATTCCGGCTGTGAAATATATGTTTAGTTTTTTCATTTTATTTAAAATGTATTAAAGTATTGATGTAAAATGTATTAACGATTGGGAATCATAAATACATTAATACGTTTTACATTTTACAGATTTAAAGATTTTTCAAATACGTTTCCATATCCTTATCACCACGACCAGAAAGACAAATCACCACAACATCATCCTTTCCAAATGTCTTTTTATCCAGAACAGCCAAAGCGTGTGCACTTTCCAAAGCCGGAATAATACCCTCGGTTTTGGTCAGCTCAAACGCAGATTTCAAAGCTTCATCATCATTGATACTGAAAAATTCAGCTCGTTTTTGTCTGAAAAGATTAGCGTGCATCGGGCCGATTCCCGGATAATCCAAACCTGCGGAAATAGAATGCGGTTCAATCACCTGTCCATCTTCCGTCTGCATTACCAGACTCTGGCTTCCGTGAAGAATTCCCAAAGTCCCCAGAAAAGTGGTTGCTGCAGATTTACCGGAATTGATACCAAAGCCTCCTGCTTCCGCTGCAATGATTTTTACATTGTCCTCATTTACAAAATGATAAAAAGTTCCAGCTGCATTACTTCCGCCACCAACACAGGCAATCACATAATCAGGATTTTCTCTTCCTATTTTTTCGTTCAATTGCTCTTTGATTTCTTTCGAGATAATACTTTGAAATCTTGCTACCAAATCAGGAAACGGATGCGGCCCAACCACACTTCCGATAATATAATGCGTTGTTGAAGGATTATTAATCCAGTCTCGCAAAGCTTCATTCACAGCATCCTTCAGGGTTTTGGAACCAGATGTTGCAGGGATTACTGTTGCGCCTAGCATTTTCATTCTGGCAACGTTCGGTGCTTGTCTTTGGATATCGATTTCGCCCATATAAACAATGCATTCCAAACCAAGCAAAGCACAGGCTGTTGCTGTTGCAACGCCGTGTTGTCCGGCTCCGGTTTCTGCAATGATTCTGTGTTTTCCTAGTTTTTTGGCTAATAAAGCTTGTCCTAAAGCATTGTTGATTTTGTGAGCTCCAGTGTGATTCAAATCTTCTCTTTTTAGATAGATTCGAGTCTGATATTTTTCGCTCAGATTCTTAGCAAAATAGAGTGGAGTAGCGCGCCCGACATAGTTCTTCAACAAATCCTGAAATTCATTCTGAAATTCTTCGGACTCGATGATTTGGATATATTTTTCCTGTAATTCGGCAACGTTCGGATAAAGCATTTCGGGAATGAAAGTACCACCGAAATCGCCGTAGTAACCGTTTTTATCTGGGTTTTGAAAGTTCATTTATATTTATATTTTCTAAATTGTTATACTAAAATTGCTTTATTCTGTTTATTCAGACTTCGCAATATATCGATATTTTCTTCGGAAGTATTGATGATTAAAATATCATCGTCATCAGAATCCAACCATTTATTATTATCAAATTCTGTTATGAAAATTCCTTTTCCATAAAGGATTTGAATGTTATTTTTCTCATAAAATGGTCTCAATTCTTTTTTACAAAATCCTATGGTTTCAATTTCTTTCTCTTTTAGATTTGTTACCATTTTATTAAGCAATAAACTACCATATCCTTTAGCTTTTTCTACAGAAACCAATCCTACAAGTTCAGCAAAACTGTATAGATTCTTTTGTATTTCAAATTTAAAATCAAAATTGATTCTTGCCAGCGAAACTATTCTTTCACCAATTTCTAAAAGATGAAATTCAGATTTTTCAAATTTCATTTTGAAAGCCGAAGAATCCAGCTCCAACCAATCTTCTATTTTCCAAGATTTCAAAATTAAATCAATTTCTTTGTCTGATAAGTCTTCTGATTTTTTAATAGAATATTGCATTTCCAAATTTTATTTTGCTGTTATCTCTGGCTGATGCTTCACTTCAAAGTTCAAAGAATTGGCAATGAAGCAATATTCATTCGCTTTCTGATGAAGTTCAACCGCTTTTTCAATCATTTCTTTTTCAGCAACAATAATCTTTGGTTTTAAAGTAATTTCACTGAATTTTCCACTTCCGTTTTCATTCTCAATCATTGTTCCTTCTGCAAAATCTTCATATTCCAAAACTAAAATTTTGTTCACAGAACAAAGATGAAGATACCACAACAAATGACACGAAGAAACCGAAGCCAACAATAAGTCTTCAGGATTATGAAGTTCCGGATTTCCTAAAAACGCCGGGTCTGATGAACCCAAAATATCAGTTTTCCCATCAATTGAAATCGTATAATTCCTTTGATAAGAACGATAGCTTTTTGTGGATTCGCCGGTGTTTCCTGTCCAGACTATTTTACTTTTATATTGATGATTTTGCATTTTTTATTAACGATAATAATTCTTTTATTTTTCCTATATTTTTATTTCCAGCTTCAATCTCAAATTTTGAATTGATATCAAGAGCAGTTGGTTTTTGATTGATATTTTTCAAATCTGCCACATTTTCTAAAGAAATTCCACCACTTAAAAAATAAGGAATTGGAATGTCGATATCATTTAAAATGTTCCAATCGAAGGTTTTTCCTGTTCCGCCGAACGCTTGGGAATCTGTGTCGAATAGGAGATAATCAATTTTATATTTTAATTGATGAATTTTTGATTCTAAATTTTCTGTCTGATTTCCTATTCTAATAACTTTAATAATTCCAATTTCCGGATTCAGTTTTTGTCTTAATTCTAAAATATAATTTTCAGTTTCATCACCGTGAAGCTGGATTAAATTCAGTTTTGCTTGTTCTGAAATTTCAATAATTCTATCCAAATCTTCATTCACAAAAACACCAACTTTTGCTTGATGATTGATTTCTGAAATTTGCTCCAAACTCAAATGATTCAGAACATATCTCGGAGACCTTTCATAAAAGATAAATCCCAGAAAATCAACTTTCAAATCAATTAATTCCTTAATCTGATTGAGTCTTGTTAATCCGCAAACTTTAATTTGAAATTGACTTTTCATCTTTACTAAATTGATACATTAGAAATGAATTTTCCGAATTTCTCTCCAGGATTTTCATTCTTCATAAAATATTCGCCCATCAAAAATCCGTCGAAGCCTTTTTCTTTCAGAAATTTAAAATCTTCTTCATTGTAAATTCCGCTTTCTGCAATTGAAAAAATTTCCTTTGGAAGTTTATTTTTCAAATCTACAGAATGTTGCAAATCCACTTTGAAATCTTTCAAATTTCTATTATTAATTCCAACAAAATCAACATTTTTATTAATGTGTTTTAATTCTTCTTCTGAATGAATTTCCAGTAAAACTTCGAGATTGAGGGAATGAGCCAATTCTGTAAATTCCAAAACCTGATTTGGGGAAAGGCAAGCAGCAATCAACAAAATGACGTCTGCTCCGATGGATTTTGCTTCGTAAAACTGGTATTCATCAATCATAAAATCTTTTCTCAGAACCGGAATATTAATATGATTTCTGACACTCAAAATATCGTCAAAACTTCCTCCAAAAAAATCTTTGTCTGTCAAAATAGAAACTGCACTTGCTCCGAAATTTTCATATTGGGAAACAACTTCCAAAGGTGAAACTTTATCATTGATAATACCTTTGCTTGGCGATTGCCTTTTGAATTCGGAGATAATTCCGGATTTTGTCTTGATGGTTTCTTTTAACGAAAAAGTTGGTCTGCCAAAAAACTCTGTGTCTTTCAGTCGGAAAACAGAGATTTTGGATTTTGCTTCTGCAACTTCCTGTTTTTTTCTTTCTATGATTTTATCTAAAATGTTCATTTTTAATAATTATCAATTGTAAATTACTAATTGTTAAATTTTTAAATAATATTTTTTAGCTAATCATCAACAATTAATCATTAATAATTGAGCGAAGCGATTTCAGTGCTTTTCTGCTTTCCAGACTTTCTTTGGCCAAAGCCAAGCAATCATCATAATTTCCATATTTTCCGGTGTTTTCTAAAGCAATTGAAGCATTTGTTAGAACGACTGAATTTTGTTCTTCAGTTCCTTTTCCTTCGAGTATTTGTAAGAAAATTTTGGAAGCTTCTTCTTTAGTATTGCCTCCGAAAATACTTTCCGGAGATACATTTTTGAATTTCAAATCTTCTGCAGAATAGATTTTTTCACCATTCTTATTGAAAATTTTGGTGTCACCTGTCAAAGAAATTTCATCATAACCATCCAAAGCGTGAACAATCATAAACTCGCTTTTTTGCTTTTGTAAAAGATATTGATAAGCCCTCGCAATTTCAAGATTCGCCACACCAATCATCGTAAAATCCGGACGAACAGGATTAACTAAAGGCCCGAGCAAATTAAAAAAAGTTTTCAACCCGAGTTGTTTCCTAAGCGGTGCAACTGACTTCAAAGCGGGATGAAATAGCGGTGCGTGCAAAAAACAGATGTTTCCTTTTTCCAAATCGGCTTTCAAATCTTCAGAATTATCTTTGAATTTGTAACCCAATTCTTCCAAAACATTAGACGACCCAGAAATAGAAGATGCACCGTAATTGCCTTGTTTTGCTACTTTTTGTCCGGCTCCGGCAACAATAAAACTCGCTAAAGTCGAAATATTGAATGTGTTTTTCCCGTCTCCGCCAGTTCCAACGATGTCAACCAAATCTTTGGTTCCCAAATCGACAGGTTTTGCCAATTGAAGTAACGCTTCGCGGAAACCTTCGAGTTCTTCCAAAGTAATCGTTCGCATCAGGAAAACCGTAATGAAAGAAATGACTTCGCTTTCGTTGAATTTATTTTGTGAAATTTCAATCAGAATCGCTTTGGCTTCGGCTTTCGTCAAAGTCTGATGATTGAAAAGGTATTGTAGGATTTGTTTCATTTTAATTGTTAATGGTCAATTGTTAATGATTAATTTGCTTGAATTTTAATCATTAACAATTAATAATTTATAATTAATCATTAAGAAGAAAATTCTCTAAAATCTTTTTTCCATCAGGCGTCAGAATACTTTCCGGATGATATTGAACCGCGTGAACATCGTAAGATTTATGTTTCAGACTCATAATCATTCCATTTTTGTCAACGCTTGTGATTTCCAGTTCTGCCGGAAAATCATCGGGATTTACAGCCCAGGAATGATAACGTCCAACTTCCAAGGTTTCGGGTAAATTATTAAAAATTTTATGCTCATTGGTTTGTGTGGCTTCAGTCGCAACGCCGTGATAGATTTCAGACAAATTAATAAGACTTCCGCCAAAAGCTTCCGCAATTGCTTGTTGTCCCAGACAAACTCCGAAAATAGATTTGGTTGGTGCATATTTCTTAATCAAATCCAACAAGATTCCAGCTTCTTCCGGAATTCCAGGACCTGGAGAAAGAATGATTTTGTCGTATTTTTCGATATCCTCCAATGCAATTTGGTCGTTTCTATAAACATCCACTTCCGAACCAATAATTTGCTCGATGATTTGAACCAAATTATATGTGAAACTGTCGTAGTTGTCGAAGACAAGGATTTTTTTTGATGATTTTATATTATTATCCATTTTAATATTTTTTTACTTTGTCATTCCAAGGAACAAGGAATCGGTGAGATTCTTCACTTCGCTATGCTTCGTTCAGAATGACAAAATTGCTTTACAATTTCTCTGCTTTAATGATTGCTTTTTTCAAAGCGCCTAATTTGTTATTCACTTCCTGAAGTTCGTTTTCAGGATTTGATTTTGCAACAATTCCGGCTCCGGCTTGATAAAATAGAGTGTTATTTTTGCTTAGGAAAGTTCTTATCATAATCGCCTGATTACAGCTTCCGTCAAAACCTACAAAACCGATACAGCCTGCATAATAGCTTCTGGACGTTTTCTCGTGCTCTTCAATTAATTGCATTGCACGATATTTTGGAGCGCCGCTCAAAGTTCCTTGTGGGAAAGTGGTTGCAATCATTTCGTAAGGATTTTGGTCTTCTTTAACATCAGTCACAACTTCTGAAACCATATGAATCACGTGTGAGAAAAAGTGGATTTCTTTCAGTTTTGAAACTGTAGTATTTTTACCGTGAATGCTCAAATCATTTCTTGCCAAATCTACCAACATCGTGTGCTCGGCATTTTCTTTCGGGTCTTTTTTGAGTTCTTCTGCTGATTCCAAATCTTTTTCAATGTTTCCTGTTCGTTTGAAAGTGCCTGCAATAGGATGAATAATGGCTTTTCCATTTTTGATAATCAACTGGCTTTCCGGGCTTGAGCCCATTAATTTGTAATCGCCGTAATCGAAAAAGAATAGATAAGGAGAAGGATTGATATTTCTCAAAGCCCGATAAACATTAAACTCGTCACCCTGGAATTTCTGTTCAAATCTTCTGCTCAAAACCAATTGGAAAACATCGCCGCGGAAACAATGTTTCTTTGCAAATTCTACCGATTCCAGATATTCTTCATCAGTTAAATTGGATGTTTCTTCGCCAAGTGATTCGAAAGGGAAGACTGGTGCGTTTTTTTGATTAATGATGTTTTCCAATGTTGAAAGTTCAGATTTCAATCCATTGATTTTATTTTCAATCAGGAACATTTCGTCGTTGTGATGATTGATTGCAATCACATATTGATAAAGACGATAACGCATCAACGGAATTTTATTTTCCTCCGATTGTTCCTTGAATTTGATATTCTCAAAAAAAGGAATTGCATCATAACTTGTATATCCGAAAAATCCCTGCGCTTGTTTTCCAATCTCATGGTTAGGTTTTTCACATTGGAAACAGTTAGAAAATTCCTGCATCAAATCAGACAATTTCTCATTTTCAAGATTGATTTTCTGTGGATTTTCGAGCGGAAATTTTAGTTCAGCTTCTTCATAATTTCGGATTTCGATTCCTGCGATTGCATTGACACAAATGAATGAAAACGAATTTTCAGAATTCTGATTTCCTGCGCTTTCCAAAAGAATCGTATCCCGAAACTGGTCACGAAGACGAAGGTAGATTCCAATCGGCGTATAAAGGTCTGCTAAACGGGATTTAACAGAAGTTTTTATATTGATTATGTTTTTTAAATTCATTTTATGATATTTTAATTACTTGTCATTTCGACAAAGGAGAAATCTCCAGATTCATCGCTTCACTCGGAATGACATAAAAAAAGACTTTAACAAAATTTGTCAAAGTCTATTATGATTGAGTTATAGTTAGTTCACAATTTAGAACACCGATAATCCTTTCAGACCCGACACAGAGTTTGAAAGCCACCACCAGTTTTTGTTGTTCGTTATTTTCATAAGAGCAAATTTAGAAATGATTTTTAATTCTGCAATTATTTTTTCGAAAAATTTTATCAATTGTGAAATGATTTGTTAAAATTATTTTATAACCTTCTGACTTGTAATTGATTTGTTAGTTTCAATTTTTACTAAATAAGTTCCTTTTTGATAATTTCTGAAATCAACTTTACTATTATTTCCTTCAACTCTTTTTATTAATTTTCCGTCGATTGCGTAGATTTCGACATATTTAATTGTGTCGTCAGTCTTGATATTCAAGAAATCTACAACAGGATTTGGATAAGTTTTAATATTGGTTTTATTGATATCAATTACAGCCAAATTAGTTTTTGTGAAACTGATATTATCCAACCTCAAAGCAGTTGTAGTAGTAACCTGAGCAGTTGTATTTCCAAATCCAATATAGTAAACCTGGTCAGCTGTTGCCGTGTAACTAATTGTATGTTCCGTATAAGTTTGTTGAGAAACAGTTTGTGTGCTTAGATTTACAGTGATATTATTTTTGTCTGGGGCACTTGCTACAGCAACTTTCAAAGTAGCCGGTTCGGCAGATTCGTTTCCAATGGATGTATAATATTTTGCTGTAACCGTTTCGCCGTTTTTCAGATAGATTGGATAGGAGAAAAGCCAGTCATTTTTCCCAGCGGCAGAAGTACTTGTATTATTATAGACGTAACCACTTCCGTTTTGAGCAACAGACTGATTTTCTCCCATCAACCAAGTCGTAGACGCCCAACCGTCTGAATCATATTCACCATAATTTTCCGCTGTTTTTTCAAAATCATAGGAATAGGGAAGTTCTGTCGGTGTCCAGACGGATTTAGGACCAGCCCAGCCGGAACCACAACCTTCATTTTTCAGGAAGAACTGGTATCTTTTTCCAGATTGCAAGTTATCAAAACTCTTAGTTGTAGAAGAAGTAATTCCCTTGGAAGAAACAGGAGTATCAAAAGTCGTCAGTCCTGTATCATAGCTATTAATTCCGCTGGTTGCTGACCAATTGATTGTTACTGAATTTGGTTTGAGATTCGAAACCGAAAATCCGTCTAATGAAGGCATAACACAGTCTGAAGACTGACTGATATACAAATCATCCAAAGCCAGATAAGTTCCGCTGTTTGTGTTATTTACGAAAGCCAGATAAACTGTTTTTCCTTTATAATTTGAAAGGTCTAATGTATGGCCGGCATAATCGAAAGGCTGCTCATTGTCAATCTGAATCAAGGTTGTAAACGAGGCCATATCGTCATTCGTTTCCGAAATTTTGACTGCATAAGAATCTGTGTAATCAAAATCATAGGATTTTCCTTTCCAGTAAACTGTTGGCGTTCCGGTGTTTGGAATTGTAATCGCTGGTGTAATCAGCCAATCGTTGGACTGACCTTCCGGGTCGTAATATGAGGTGCTGAAAGCTATTTTGTTATCATAACCATCATAAAACTGAATCCATGCTTTCTCATTAAAATCCTGAACCTGTCCCCATTCCGGAACTGTTAATCCGTCTGCATTGATTGTTTTGAATTGAGATAAAGGTGTCCCGTTATTGTTTTCGAAACCTGCACTGAATATTTGTGCATTAAGGTTCAGCATTGTTGCCAAACCTACTATGGTGTAAATTTTCTTTTTCACTTTTTATTCTTTACGTTATTAAAAACGTGCGAATTTCCGAATCTTTTTTACAAAATCGCTGACGATAATGGTTTATTTTTCAACAGTGATGCAAAATTATATTAAAGAAACGGCTTCATTTCGTCTTCGATATTTTTTCTGAGGTCTTTCAGTTTGATGGCATATTGCTCCATTTGTACTTCTTTTTCAGTAACCGGAATCCATTTTGGTACTTCCACGGATTTTCCGTTTTCATCTACTGCTACAAAAACGATGATGCAATGCGTTCGTTTCTCAAACTTTTTCTCTTTGACATTCCTCGAAAATACATCAATTGAAATATGCATACTGGAGTTTCCGGTGAAAATAACCTTAGATTCCAGCTTCACGATTTCTCCGATTTTAATAGGTTTATAAAACCTTATTCCGCCTACATAAACCGTGACACAATAAGTTCCCGACCAATTACTGGCGCAGGCATAGCCGACCTGGTCTATCCATTTCATCACGCTTCCGCCGTGAACATTGCCTCCGAAATTAACGTCTGTCGGTTCAGAAATAAACTGAAACGTAACCGGTTTGTTTTCCATTCTATTCTTATTTGTATCAAAAATAGGGAAGAATATTGAGATTTGACAGAAATTGTTGGAAAGTGCCGCTCCTAAGGAGTTGAGTAAAATGTTGGAAATTTTATTCTACAAACATTTCGCTCCTACGGAGCTCTGCAAAAAACTGCTGCGTAGTAATCTTTAATTACAGCACAATGATGGAATTGCGTGAGCGATTGCAGCGGTTATCCTTTTTGGCTAAGGATTGGAAAAGCAGAAGATAATAGCGGAAAGCGCTGCCCGCTTGTTCCGAAATTTTCGGGACAAAGGGACACGCCCAAATTATTTCCGTAAATTTGAAATATGAAAAAAGTATTTTACCTCAAAACCTGTGGAACCAATAAGAAAATAATGACACCTCTTGACCTTTCCGACTGGGAACTGAGAGAAATAAAATCCCAACCTGTAACCGATGCCGAACTGGAAGAGATGTATGGAAAAACGAAATCTTATGAAGCCCTTTTCAGCAAAAAATCAACGCAAATCAAGGAAAGGGGTATTGATGTAAGTTCTTTAAAAGAAAATGATTTCAAAAAATTGATTCTTGACCATTACAGTTTTTTGAAACGTCCGGTTTTCATTACAGATAATGAAGTTTTTGCAGGAAGTGATAAAAAGAATCTTGAAAATCTGAATGCTTATTTTGAGAAATAGTTTTTATCACAAAAGAATTACATTTGTTTATAATGTTTAAAAGAATAAATAAGTTTATTATTAATGAATCGAATAGCAATCATCCTTGATTATTGAAAAGCATAGATCTCAATCCATGCTTTTTTCATTCCATTTAAAAGTAACAGTCACGAATTCTTTGCGACTAATAAAAAATGTTGCGTAAATTACGCCTCAAAATAAAAATTAAAAAAAATAAAAGTATAGTATGAAGAAAATTTTTATTTCAGTTTCCCTATTATTTATGTTGAATGCAATGGCACAGAAATTTGAAACACAAACTGCTACAGATAAACAAGGTTATACTTACGAAACTGTAAAAAATGACCAATCGGGTGTAAGAGTTTATACCTTAAAAAACGGACTGAAAGTCTATCTCGCTAAAAATGACGATGCACCAAGAATCCAGACTTACATACCAGTGAGAACTGGTTCTAATAATGACCCAAGCGACAACACGGGTTTGGCGCATTATCTGGAACATATGGTTTTCAAGGGAACTTCTCATCTTGGAACTCAGGATTGGGAAAAAGAAAAAGTGTTGTTAGCACAGATTTCGGATCTATACGAGCAACATAAAGCTGAAAAAGATCCTGCAAAGAAAAAAGCACTTTATAAGAAAATCGATGAAGTTTCTCAGGAAGCTTCTAAATATGCAATTGCTAACGAGTATGACAAGGCAATTTCCTCTCTAGGTGCAACAGGAACCAATGCTCACACATGGCTAGACGAGACGGTTTACAAAAATAATATCCCCTCTAATGAATTAGAAAAATGGCTTAAAGTTGAACACGAGCGTTTTTCAGAATTGGTTTTGAGATTATTTCATACAGAATTAGAAGCGGTTTACGAAGAATATAACCGTGCTCAGGATAACGACGGAAGATTGGTGAATTATGCAATGATGGAAGCTCTTTTCCCCAAACATCCAAATGGTCAGCAAACGACGATTGGGACTTCGGAGCATTTGAAGAGTCCTTCTATGGTAGCGATTCACAAATATTTCGATACTTACTATGTGCCTAATAATATGGCAGTTGTTTTAGTTGGAGATTTGGATTTTGATAAGACGATTAAATTGGTAGATCAATATTTCGGGACGTTCAAATACAAAGAATTACCAATGAAGAAAATGGTTTCTGAAGAACCGATGACAAATGTTGTTTCCAGAACAGTGAAAAGTCCTTCTACACCTAGAATGACAATGGCTTGGAGAACAGATTCCAACGGAACTCAAGAAGCCAGATTAGCAGATGTTGTGGCTGAAATATTAAGCAACAGTGGTGATGCAGGTCTTATAGATCTTAATATCAATCAAAAACAGAAAACACTGGGTGCAGGTGCTTACGAATCGCCTTTTAAAACTTATGGTGCATTCGTATTAAGCGTTGTTCCGAAAGAAGGACAAAGCTTTGATGATGCTAAGAAATTATTATTAGACCAAATTGACTTAGTTAAAAAAGGACAATTCCCAGATTGGATGCTGAATGCTATCGTGAATGATCTGAAAGTTCAGAGAATGAAACGTTGGGAAACGGCTGACGGACTGGCTACGACATTATATTCAACTTACATCGGCAACAGAACTTGGGAGCAAGAATTGGATGAAGTGAATCAATATGAGGCGATTACCAAAGCTGATGTTGTAAAATTTGCTAATGATTTCTTCAAAGATAATTATGTAGTTGTTTACAAAGAAAAGGGGGTGAATGACAAATTAGTTCGTGTAGAAAATCCGGGAATCACACCAATCAAACTAAACAGAGAAGCACAATCTCAGTTCCTGAAAGATATCATCAATACAAAATCTTCTGACATCAAACCTGAGTTTGTTGATTTCAAAACAGCAATTGCGACTTCAACCATCAAAGATAAAAAGGTAAGCTTCATCAAGAATAAATACAATGAAGTTGCTCAGGTGAATTATGTATTCCCATTCGGAACAGATAATGATAAAGAATTGGCATTGGGCGTAACGGTTCTGCAATATCTTGGAACTGATAAGTATACTCCTGAACAATTGAAGGAAGAGTTCTATAAACTTGGAATCAGTAATCAATTCAAAACGTCTAATGATCAAATGATTATTGCGCTAAGTGGATTGGAAAGCAATATGAAAAAAGGAGTAGAGCTAATGAATCACTGGATCAATAATGTGAAAGCAGATCAGGCAATCTACGACCAAACTGTAAATACAATCTTAGAATCCAGAGAAGTTGCTAAGAAAGATAAGAACAAAATTATGGCGGCACTTGCTAACTATGCTAAATTCGGTAAGGACTCCAGATTAACGGACGTAATTTCCAAAGATCGCCTGAAGAGCATTAAAGTTTCTGATTTAATTTCTAAAATAAAAACTTTAAATGAATATCCTTACGAAATTTTCCTTTACGGAGAAGATCAAAAAGGATTGGAAAAAGCTGTGAAGCCATATGTAGTTAATACAAAACTACAGCCTGCAAAAGCTAAAGAATATGCAGAACCTGCAACAGCCGGAAAAGTGTATTTCACGCCTTATGATATGGTGCAAATGGAAATGTCTAAGGTCGCAAAAGCTGGCGATGTGAATGTTGCCAATTTCGGAAAGGCAAGCGTTTTCAATGAGTATTTTGGACGCGGATTGTCTTCTATCGTTTTCCAGGAAATCAGAGAAAGTAAGTCTCTGGCTTATTCAGCTTATGTTTCTTATGCTAATGCAACGGAGAAAAACCATCCGAATTATGTAACCACATATATTGGAACTCAGGCTAACAAGCTACCTTTGGCAGTTTCTGCAATGTCCGAATTAATGGCAGAACTTCCACAGATTCCGGCCCAGTTTGAGAATGCGAAAAGTTCAGCTCTTAAACAAATTGCTTCTAGCAGAATCAACAGAACGGTAACTTATTATAACCAGTTATCTTTGAAAAAATTAGGAATTGACCACGATGTGAGAAAAGATATCTATGCAGAAATCCAATCTTTGACATTACCTCAGCTAACCAATTTCTACAATACCGAAGTGAAACCATTGCAATATAACACGGCAATCATCGGGAAAAAAGAAAACCTGAATATGGAATCTGTCAACAAAATGGGAGATTTCCACGAAGTAAGTCTTGAAGAGATTTTTGGTTATTAATCTTAACCGATTTTATAAATAAAAAAGTGGAGCAGAAATGCTTCACTTTTTTATTTCCGATTTTCTCTCATTGCTCTAATCAGTTCCTGGTTTCTTCTTTCAGCTCTTGCATTTTGGAGGGAAAGCGCTGCCCAAATTGCTGCAGGAAGCCATCCTAAAATAGTAATCTGTAAAATAAAACAAATGATGGCCGTAATGATTTTTCCTCTTACAAAGAACGAAACAAAAGGTAGGAGAATAGCTAATAGCATAGTTTTTAAATTTTGTTAAAGTAAATTTACAGAAATATCCCATTAACTCAATAATGAGAGTGATTCTGAAATTTGAAGCTGTTTATAAAATAGTGAAAATTTATTTTTATGATAATATTTTCGGATTAAATCAGTTTATTATTTACTAGATCTAAAATTTTGAAATCGTTTTGTTCCTGGATATTTATTTTCTGTTATATCACTATTACAGCTCAGAATAATTTTAGTTTTTCTAATGATAATTACAGTGGAATCAATTCTGCTATATTGTCTCCAACACAGACTTTTATCAATCCAAATCCTTGGGATGCCAACATTTTTTCTACTGATCTTTTTTTACAGAATGATTATGCTTACATTTCTCAACAGAGTCTTTTAGGTTTATCCAATACTACAATTCAAATAGCTAATCCAAGACTGGGTATAACCGGAGAAAGTCAGCCACATGTATTTGATTTTTATAATAAAGATAAAGCAAATCTTTTGTTTGGTTCTGATATTTTAGGACCTTCATTTTCTTTATCAACCAACATTAGAGGAAAGAAGTACGTTTTTGGATTATTCAGCAGGTTGAGAACACAGGCTTCTTCTCTGGATTTTGACAATTATTTACGTTTCGGAAACGAAATGATTTCGCCGCCATTATCTTATGAAATGAGTCCTTTCAAGGCTCAGATGATGAATTGGAACGAAGTTGGACTTAATGCTTCCACTACTATTTTTCCTTATTCTGATAAGCAATGGATTATTGGTGTTAATCTAAAATATGAAATTGGATTAGATGCGGCCAACATCATCAATCATCAAGACATAAAATTAACAACTACAGAACCGGCAATGGGAGAGAATCCGGATAAAAAAAATATATACGCATCCGATTACAATATCACAGCAAGTTATATCACTAATTATAATTCTGAAACCAGCCAATATGAATATAAACAAAATGGAAGCGGAGTAGGTCTTGATCTAGGAATTACTGTGCTTGACAAAGTTCCTCGTAAAGATGAGTATAATTATAAATTTTCTTTTAATATTTTGGATTTAGGCTTTGTTAATTTTAAGCAAGGTCTCAATCATAATTTTGTGAATGGGAATAGGGTTTGGTTACAAAATAACCCTAATCTGGAAGATCAGGATTTTAAAGGTCCCGAAGATTTTCTAAAAGCACTAAGTCAGGAAGCTTACGGTGACGAGAACAAATCTCTATCTGGTTATGGATTCAAAATTGGATTGCCTACAAGTATTAATCTTAATTATAGCCAAAGAATAAAAGAAAATCATTTTCTTAATTTTAATTGGATTCAGCGTGTTCCTGTTTTCAAAAACTCTCTGAAACGAAATAATATTCTCAATGCTAATTATTCTATCCAAAAAGCAGCAATCGGATATGGATTTTCGACAACTTTATCAGAGTATAAAAATATTCAGGTCGGCGGATATTTCAGACTTGGACCATTGATTCTCGGCAGCGAAAATGCTTTTCCATTCTTGTTTAAGCATAAACATCTTCATGCTGCCAACTTCTATTTAGCTATCAAACTTTATCCTTTTTGGGATAATGAAATGAAGAAACACAGAAGACAAGAATGTGATTGTGAAAAATAGATTTCAGGTAAAAGAAAAATCACCATCTCCATCCGTAAATTGGAAATCGAAACCTTGTCCTAATTTTTCTTTGAAATCTTTATGAATCATATACTTTCTTTCTAGAGGTCTTTTATAAATGGCTTTTGGAAGATTGTTTTTGTTAATCGAATCGTTAAGACTGTCATCATAAATTGTCATCATTTTTACGCTATGCTTTTTGATGATTTTTGGCAAAACCTCTACAATCATTTTAGAGCTTCCGAAATAATAGAGCACTTTCAGATGGCTATTTCTAACGGAGCAGAGCATTGCTGAAACAATTTGCTGATTTTCATAAACCGAAACCCAAAACATTTCGTAATCTTTGGAATAGGATGAAAAAAGATAGTTGGACTCTTCTTTTTTTTGTGAAAGCCAAGGATAATCAAGTATCCATTGAAAATCTTCTGAGCTTCTGGCAATTGGATTTTTAACTTGTTTTGAAATGAATTTGATTAAATTTTCATCAAGAGATTTTGAAATTTTATAAATATGGTTTTTACCATTACTTAGATATGGAATAAAAATATTGATAAAATTATCAAAACGTTTCAGCCATTTTTTGTTTTTGATAAAAATCTCTTTTTTTGCAGGTAAAAGTTCAGCCAAATTAGATTTGTAATAATATCGAACTGCTTTTTTTGATGTTAAATCTTCAAATAATCCAATTTTTCTATATAATCTTCCCGCACTTGGTGTAAACTCCGTAATCATTAGGTTTTTATCGTATGACTCTTCTGCAGCATAAAGTAATTTTTGTGCAATTTGTTTACCCCGGAATTTTTCGCTGACTAACAATGTTGACAACCAACCAAAATGAATTTTATTTCCGTTTTTATCGGTTACATCATCGGGGAGCATTCCAAGATATCCTGCAAGATTATCATCATCATAAGCCAAAAAAAGTAATTGATCTTCAGGTTTTGCTCGCGGATTATGGATATGAGAAACTTCTCTAAGTTCAGAAATGGGAGCGAATTCAAAGTTTTGAAAAGCTTCGGTTTTGGTAAAACCTTTTAATTGGTCTTTGTTTAATCCGATAATTTTAATCACTTATCATTAATTTTTAACAAATATAACAAACACATTATTTAAAGCATAATCTCAGCTTCGATTAATCATGTTTTTACTAATACTTTTTAGAAATTGATAATAGATTATTTCATTTTTAAGGATTTGCTCGGCCGAATAATTTCTGATTTCGATAGGGATTCTCTGTATATTTTTTTCATTAGAATCCAACTTGAGTCCGGCAGCTCCAAAAGTGAATTTTAAATCCGGATTATGATTGGAAATTAAATCAAAAAACTGATTTTCAACCAGATGATCCGTAAAAGGAAAGGCGAAAGAATCTATGAAAAAAAGATTTTCATCCATATAATCGAGGGATTTCTGCGTGTTTTTTATTTGCTCTTGTAAAGAAAGCTGATTGTAAAGCGGATGATCCCAACCATGAGATGCAATTCCAAAACCATCATTTTTCAATTGTTGTAATTGATCTTTCGTAAGATACACAGAATTAGTCTTGATGTAATTTTTAATATCAATCTCTAGGTTAGTTGCAATCTCATCCAACTGATTTTGATTTTCAAAATTGATGCTTAAAATCGAAGAAATAATTTCTTTTAATTCATCTCCAGTTAATTTGTACATCTTATCTTGAAGGTTCTCATTCTCAATTATTTCAGAAACAATCAGACTGGCTTTGTTTCGCCACATCATTTCATTGTTATCAATAAATTTTGGATTGATATAATTGATGGCAAAAATTCCCTTTTTGATGAGAATTGGTGCAATTACGTTATAGAACTCGCTGTAACCATCATCAAAAGTCAGTAAAATACTTGGTTTTGATGTTTTCTTTTTATTGAGATAATCTTCCCAGTCTATGAATTCAAAATGCTTTGACAAAAAATCTATGTCTTTTTCAAATTGTTTAACAGAGCGATACGGGAAAAGATGTTTAACATGTTTTACATCTTCATCAGAAACCAAATGATAAACCAAAATCAAATTTTCAAAAGGTAGTAGTCCGGAGAATTTCTCAAAAGAAAATCTCTTTGTGATTGGATTAATAATTCGAAAAAATTTGGTTTTAATACTCATCAAAAAAAACTTTGCCAAAGATAATCATCTTTGGCAAAGCATTCTTTTAATTATTTAATAATTTTCATTTCGTTCAATAACCATTTTGCGTCTGCATATTTGTCGATTACGAAAAGGATATATTTGGTATCAACCATGATATTTCTGCAAAGTTTAGGATCATAATTGATATCACTCATTGTTCCTTCCCATTGTCTGTCAAAATTAAGTCCGATAAGATTTCCGTAAGCATCTAAAGCAGGACTTCCGGAGTTTCCACCCGTTGTATGATTGGTTGCTGTAAAATTCACAGGAACATCGCCAGATTTATCTTTATAGATTCCGTAATCTTTGGTATTGTAAAGATTGATTAACTTTTTAGGCAAATCAAACTCATAATCTCCGGGGATGTATTTTTCCATTACACCAGCAAGATGTGTCTGATATCCGTAGGTTACAGCATCTCTGGGATTAGAACCTTTTACTTTTCCATAAGTTACACGAAGTGTAGAATTGGCATCAGGGAAGAATTTTCTGTCTTTGTCTGTTTCCATTTGCTGAGCCATAAACTGCTTTTGTAATGCATCAATATCAGCTTGGTAAGATGTAACTTTCTCCTGGGTTGTTTTTACATAAGATCCTTTGATAGATATATAAAGTTGAACAATAGGATCATTTTTAAGCGCTTGAACCAAAGCGTTTTGATCTGCAAAAACTTTATTGATATCAGAATAAACTGTAGCACCATTAACTTTTCCACTTCCCATTACTATAGAATTTTTTGCCCAATTTTCAATGGTTGCAACGTTTTGATTCACATCTTTATATTTCTCAAAACCTGCGGGTAAAAACTGTTGAGGCGTTTTATTAGCGTAAAGTGCAATAACTTTTGCTGTAACTTTAGCATCAAGACCACTTTCATAATCTTTATAAATTTCAGACAATCTCGATTTTAGATTATCCAAAGATTTTTGAGAAGATGTTCCGTTTTCCACAGCTTCTACATAACTTCCGAATAGACTTCCCAAAGCCAATGTCTCTGCATTTCTTGGCAACTCACTGTAATAAGCTCTGTTAAGAGCGTAAGGCGCTTGTTCGTTGTATAGTTTATTAAGTCCGTTTATTGTTGTTTTAATGGCTGGATTTTTAGAAATCAACATTTGCTCATATTGTTGTTTCTTTCCAACAGCATTGGATTTTTTTAGACCTTCGATTTCTCCTTGCCATTTTTTCCAGGCATTGGAAATTCTAGCATATTTAGAAGCATATTTGATTCTTGTCGCATTGTCTACTCTCATCTTTTCGTCAAGTGTTTTCAATGTTACATCACGCACAGAAATCATTGCTGGGTCAATCTCTGTCATAATTTTATCAACTGCTACAGCGGGAAGATATTCTGTTGTTCTTCCAGGGAATCCAAAAACAAAAGTGAAATCATCTTCCTTTTTATCTTTTATTGAAATCGGGAGAAAATGCTTTGGTGTATACGGAATATTATCTTTGGAATATTCTGCAGGTTTGTTGTTTTTATCTGCATATATTCTGAACATAGAAAAATCACCTGTATGTCTTGGCCAGACCCAGTTGTCTGTATCAGAACCATACTTTCCAATAGCTGAAGGTGGTGCACCAACCAAACGGATATCTTTGTAAGTTTCTATGACATAAGCATAATACTTATTCCCATAATACATTGATCTTACAGAGATTTTCTGATAATTTTCAGGTTTCTGAGAGGCAATATAAGAATCTGTATTTTGTTTGATTTTGGCATCCAGATCTTTTCCTGAAAGTCCATCAGTTCCTGTAAGGATTTCTTTAGTAACTTCTTTGATATCAGTTATGAAATCTACTGTTACGCCAGGATTTGGTAATTCTCCGTTCATGTCTTTTGCCCAAAAACCGTTGGTTAAAAGGTCGTTATCAACCGTAGAATGAGATTGGATATTGTCATAACCACAGTGATGGTTGGTTAACAAAAGTCCGCTTGGAGAAATAATCTCAGCCGTACACCCACCATTGAACTGAACTACCGCATCTTTGATGCTGGCTTTTTCGGGATTGAAAATGTCTTTTGCAGAAATCTTCATTCCCAGTTCTTTCATTTCTTTTTCATTGACTTCTGTCGGAATCCACATTCCTCCGTATTGCTGTGCAAATGTCATTACAGCAGACAAAGCGAAAGCTGATAAGAGAATTTTTTTCATTTATAAATTTTAAGAGGCACTAATTTAAATAAATTTTTAAAAACAGAATAAAATATAGAGTGGAGCATTAAAACAAAAAAGAATCTAAATTTAGATTCTTTTATAATTCTGGATTTGTATTTTTAAGATACAATCTATCTTCAACGTATTCTATTTTCGTTTTTCCATGTGGTTTTGGATTTCCATTTTCATCCAATCCTACAAAAACTAATTTATCAATAGTGATGATAATCTGATGAGTCATTTTGTTTCTTACTTCACAACGTAATGTTAACGAGGATTTTCCAAATTCAACAGCTTCAATTCCGATTTCGATAATATCACCTTGTTTGGCTGAACTTACAAAATTGATTTCGGAAATATATTTGGTAACTGTTCTTGTGTTTTCTAACTGTATAATGGCATAAAGCGCAGCTTCTTCATCAATCCATTCCAAAAGTCTTCCTCCAAAAAGCGAATGATTAGGATTAAGGTCTTCCGGTTTTATCCATTTTCTGGTATGATAATTCATCATAATTCTATAGCATTTTAATTTGGTGCAAAGGTAGAATTTCCTAAGGAATTTAGCAGTTTTACAACATAGAAAATATTGATGATTACATTAATTTTTAGAAATATTAATCTAAAATATTTTGGTTGAATTTTTGATTCCCTAGAATCTTAGTATTTTTGTAAAAATTTTTTAGAAAATGTCAAAAGTTAAAATCGGAACAGTTCAGATGTCTTGTGTAAAGGACAAGCAGGAAAATTTGAACAAAGCCATTGAAAAGATAAAAGAAGCCGCTGCGAAAGGTGCTCAAATCGTTTGTTTACAGGAACTTTTCACATCATTGTATTTTTGTGATGTAGAAGATTATGACAACTTTGATTTAGCAGAAGCAATTCCGGGTCCTTCAACAGATGCACTTTCTCCAATTGCAAAAGAATTAGGCGTTGTAATCATTGCTTCGTTATTCGAGAAAAGAGCACAGGGACTTTATCATAATACAACTGCTGTTATTGATGCAGACGGAACTTATCTCGGTAAATACCGTAAAATGCATATTCCGGATGACCCGGCATTTTATGAAAAGTTCTATTTCACACCGGGAGATTTAGGTTATAAAAATTTTGATACAAAATTTGGAAGAATTGGTGTGCTGATTTGTTGGGACCAATGGTATCCGGAAGCTTCAAGAATCACTGCTTTGATGGGTGCAGATATTATGTTTTACCCTACAGCAATTGGCTGGGCAACAGACCAAGACGAAGAAACCAATCAAGACCAATATAATGCCTGGCAAACCATTCAGCGTTCTCACTCTGTAGCCAACGGAGTTCCGGTGGTTTCTGTGAATAGAGTAGGCTTCGAACAGGATGGCGCTATGAAATTCTGGGGCGGAAGTTTTGTAACCAATGCTCAAGGAAAGCTTTTGTATCTCGCTTCTCATGATAAAGAAGAAGTCGCGGTAACGGAAGTTGACTTTGCTCAAACCGACTATATGAGAAAGCATTGGCCATTCCTGAGAGACAGAAGAATCGAAACTTATTCGCCGATTACAAAACGTTTTATTGACGAGGATTAATGGTTGTAGATAAAGATTTTAATCCGTTAGAAAATGGATACGTTTTCCCCGCAGAATGGGAAGAACACGAGGCAACTTGGCTGTCTTGGCCTCACAAGGAAGAATCCTGGCCGGAAAGAATTGATCTGATTTATCCTGCTTACGCACAATTCATTGCTGAATTGACGAAAGGCGAATTTGTTTGCATCAATGTGAAAGACCAGGAGATGCAGGCTTTTGCAATGGAACATATCTCCAAAGCCGGAGCAGATATTTCAAAAGTTGAATTTTATTTTAATGAAACCAACGACGCCTGGTGCAGAGACCATGGACCCGCTTTTTTGGTTAATAAAAATGGAGAAGAACCCAAAAAAATCATTGTGGATTGGGGTTTCAATGCTTGGGGTGGAAAATATCCACCATTCGAACTGGATGATGTAATTCCAACTAAAATTGCTGAAGAAAAAGGACTTCCTGTTCTTTATCCCGGAATTATTATGGAAGGTGGTTCCGTCGAATTCAATGGTGCCGGAACAGTTTTAACTTCAAAATCCTGTTTGCTTAATAAAAACAGAAATCCGCATCTCTCTCAGGAGGAAGTGGAAGAGTTTTTGAAAAAATATTACGGACAAAAACAAGTTCTTTGGGTAGATGATGGCATTGTCGGCGATGATACAGACGGTCACGTAGATGATACTATTCGTTTTGTCAATGAAGATACGGTTCTTACTGTTATCGAAGATAATCCTGAAGATGATAATTATGAAATTCTTCAAACCAATCTTCGTCAATTGGAAGAAATGACTTTGTTAAATGGCGAAAAACTGAATATCATCAAGCTTCCAATGCCCGATGCGGTCTATTGTGATGGACAAAGATTACCAGCATCTTATGCTAATTTTTATATAGCAAACAAATCGGTAATTGTTCCGACTTACAGATGTGACAAAGATGCAGTAGCATTGGAAATTATCCAACAATGTTTCCCGGATAGAGAAGTAGTGGGAATCGATTCTACCGATATTATCTGGGGATTGGGAAGTTTCCATTGTTTAAGTCAACAAGAGCCTTTGGTATAGATTTAGCCTGCGGAACAGCAGGTTTTTTTATTTGATTATTATGAGCAACAATATTACTACAGATTCTGTTAAAAAGTTTCTTCCACTTATCTTGGGAACGGCGATTTTTATGCAGATGCTGGACTCCACAATTCTGAATACATCTTTGCCCTCTATTGCGCGGGATTTGCACGAATCTCCACTTAACATGCAGAATACAATCATAAGTTATGTTTTGACACTAGCTTTATTCATGCCTGTCAGCGGATTTTTGGCGGATAAATTCGGGACTAAGAATATTTTTATTACGTCGTTATTTTTATTTTCACTCGGCTCATTGTTCTGTTCGTTATCACAAAATCTAACACAATTAGTAATTTCCAGGGTTATTCAGGGTGTTGGGGGAAGTCTGATGACACCAGTTGGGAAACTGGCACTTATCAAAACATTTGATAAAAGCGAACTTCTCAAAGCAATGAATTATGCAATTGTTCCGGCTTTGATTGGACCGGTTTTAGGACCTTTGGTTGGCGGATACCTTGTAGATTATTTATCTTGGCATTGGATTTTTCTCATTAATATTCCGATTGGCGTCTTAGGAATTATTTTAGGTTTAAAATATATGCCGAATTACAAATCGTCCGTCATCGATTTTGATTTGAAAGGCTTTCTCATTTTCGCAATGGCGTCTTTGTTACTTTCCGTTTCTTTAGAATTATTTGGGAATGCAAAGAATATTACGCCGGTTCTGTTAGGGTTTTTATTAGGATTTTTGATGTTGTTTTTCTATTACAAACACGCTCGAAGGGACAATAATCCGATTTTTCCGCTCAATCTTTTTCAGGTTCGTACTTTTCGGGTAGGGATTTTAGGGAATTTAGCGACAAGATTGGGAATCAGTTCTATTCCGCTTTTGGTTCCGCTGATGATTCAAATTGCTTATGGTCAGTCGGCATTCACATCGGGCTGGATTGTTGCTCCAATGGCGTTGACTTCTATGTTTGGAAAATCTGCTGTTATCAAAATTTTGGATAGATTTGGTTATCGTTCCACATTGATGGTTAATACATTTATTATTGGTTTTCTTATTTGTTGTCTGGCGATTCCGAGTATTCATAGCTCCATTTATTGGTATGTCCCGCTTTTGTTGTTGCTTGGATTTTTCAACTCGATACAATTTACTTCGATGAATACGATTTCGATTGCGGACCTCAGAACTTATCAGACGAGTAGTGGAAATTCTTTAGTTTCTGTTAATCAACAGTTTGCTATTGGATTTGGAGTTGCATTTGGATTGATTATTCTGAAGATTTTTGAAGGCGATACCAAACTTATTCATAACGAGATTCACAATGCTTTCCGTTATACATTTCTTATTGTTGGTTTTCTCACGATTCTTTCTGGTTTGGTTTTCCGTAGACTCAATTTCAGAGACGGTGACAATATGAGGTCGGTTTAAAAGATAAATTAACGTGAGTTCGGGTTAAGGATTCGCAAGGCCAAACAAAAAATTGATTACTTGATTTTCAATAATTTAGAAAGACAAGGGCGTAAAACTTATCAAAGTGATACAAAAATTTTGTTTTACTTTGATAAACGAAGTGGCATTGTTTAACTTAAAATCATTTTAGAGAGTATATTCCTTTGTTTTTCTTTGCGATAAAAACAATTGAGCATTGTAAAATCAATAATTTAATAATTTCCTTATCCCGAATTCAGGTTAATTTAATAAATTTGGGCAGCTTTATCCGCCTTCCGCTCCCAATCTTTTTTGCAAACAATTTCAGACTAGAATAGAACTAAACGGTTGGCAAAAAAGGATTTCCGCTCAAGTCGGGCTGCGAGCGATTCAATTTTTAAATAATGGATTTTTCAAAATTAATTTCTACTGATATTCAAAACTATATCAATCAAAATCTCAATTCTGATTTAACTAAATTGTTATTGAAAAAATCACCGTTTGCTGATGTGTCTATGCCGGAAATCGTACAGCAAATCAAAGGCAGAAAAATAGCGGAAAAGAAGTTTCCATTCTTGACAAAAGAAGGAATTCTTTTCCCTCCGAATCTCAATCTCGAACAAGCTTCATCGCAATCAACCGCAGAATATAAAGCGCAAAATCTAAAAGGTAAATCTTTTCTCGATTTGACTTGCGGATTTGGGATTGACGCCTATTTTTTATCAAAAAATTTTGGAAAAGTTACTTTAATTGAACAAAATCCAGAATTGATTTCAATGGTTGAACACAATTGGAAAGTATTAAATCGAAAAGCCAATTTCATTAATGAAAATTTGGAAATGTTTTTAGAAAGTCTTCGAGAATCTCAGACTGACAATTTTAATAAGTTTGATATTATTTATCTCGACCCGGCAAGAAGAGACCAGCAAAACAAAAAGAAATTTCTGCTTGAAGATT
>QFQW01000136.1 GCA_003248755.1 Chryseobacterium sp.
TGTACAACCCAAGGTCAACTTCTGCAGGTTCCATCATGCCTAGATATCCTTGGCTGATTGAAAACACATTGGACAGAAGCAATACCAAAGCTAAGTTGGAACTAATGAAAAACTCTTTCGATGTTCCTTACACAAAAGCTCAGATTGACAGTATGGACACCTGGATGGACAATCAGGCCAGCAGAATAGTGAAAAATGTTTTTGCCGAAGCTGATGACGTTAAAAAATCTTTTGAAAACTCAAAAACAGAGAAAGCAAAATCCAATGAGCAGTTTGTATCACTTGAAAACAGAGAAATCATAGCCCTTATCGCCTATCTGCAAAGATTGGGGACGGATATCAAAACAACTGAAGTAAAAACTGCCAGCATACAGTAATTAACCGTGAAAATTTATTGAAATGAAAACGAGAACCCCGATTTCTATCAGAATTGCCGCCATTACCATCATTAACATTATCATATTTGAAGTATCTGATACCCCAAATTATTTCAGCTTACCATTATTTTGGGGGATGCTCATTATATTCATTCTCCTTGTTTTGATTGCTGATTCTATAATGGATCTGGTAGAAAACACAAATTTCAAGATGCTTTCGGAAGAAGAAAAAAAGAAATATCTGGAAGACAAGGCCATCCCTTATTTCCAAAAACTCTGGAACGCTGCATTCAAAAAGCAGACGGATAAGGAAGAAAAAAGCCTGCTCATTGATCACGGCTTTGATGGTATCACCGAGCTGGACAATGCTTTGCCGAAATGGTGGCTGGGTCTGTTCTATTTCACAATTACGTACTGTCTGGTATATCTGGTCGCCTTCGCCTTTACAGATTATGCTCATCCCGATACTGAATATCAGAATGAAACCAAAGCCCAAATGGCCTCTATCAGCGAGTACGAGAAAACAGCTCCTGCAATAGACATAGATAATGCAATCTACAGTTCTGACAATATTGCAGAAGGAGAACAAATCTTCAAGACCAATTGTGTTTCCTGCCATTCAGAAGGGGGAAAGGGGGGAATCGGCCCTAACCTGACCGACAGGTACTGGATCAACATCAAGCAAAAAAGTCTTTTCAAAAATGTATTCTGGATGCTGCAAAATGGGTCACCAAACAACCCTACAATGAAAGCCTTTATAAAAGAAGGCATTATCACAAGCAGAGATGCCGAAAAAGTCGCGGCCTATATCTATCATATCAATCAGGAACAAACGCCAATAACCGAATCTCAGGGAGGCGCGGCGCCGCAGGGTGAAGAAGCCATCTGGGAAAATAATAAATAATTGTAAATCCATATCAACATGACTTGTTCGACCATATCCGGACAAGTAAGGCTGTCCCTCTCGCGGACAGTCTTTTGAGTATATCATAGTTTTAGCCCGATGTTTCAAATAATGGAAACAATAATGGCTTCAAACAAAACTTATTTTAAATCTTGTTTGAAGCCCGGTTAATTTTTTTTATTATTCAGAAAGGCTTACAAAACTTGTCCTCTGTAGCCCTTATCAGATCTATAAACATTCATATCACTGCTTATTAAACTTCAGTAATAGCAGATTGTCTTTATAAAGTTCTAGTGTAGTTTCTGTCACTACATACTTGTTCACTTCCGGCAAAACACTTAAAAAGCTGGTCTCTGTTGTCATATTGTTGCACATTTTCCTTGTAGAACCAATAGCTTTGGTCGAGAAATTGCCCGCAGAAGTGTCTATTATAGCCTCAGAAAAATAGTTATTGCAACCTGCATTTCCAGAGATCCTGTTTTGCTCGATCAATAATGTTGGCTTATTTGGGATATCATCTGCCAAAACCCATTGTGTTCCCGTAATAGGTGCCTGGTTTTTTCCGACTTTGGAGGCATTTCCTAATCTGCTTGTACAAGAGACAATAGACAGAGATAATATAGATATTAAAATAAGTTTTTTCATTTCATAAAAATTACCTTTCAAAGATAAGATTTTATTCCTTAACATATTATTTATAAAGAAAAGGAAGTTTGACATCCTCTACAAATCACAATCTGAAAATACAATTAACAAATTAATAACGAACAACTTACCAGACTTTATTTTTAATAACCTACTTTTGCACCCGAAAAGTATTAGAATATGAAAAAAATTGGGGAATTCCGAAAGCTTCTTGGTATAGATAAAACCGCAACTTTGAAGGATTTGAAAACCATCTATAGAAATACGATGAAGGACACACATCCTGATAAATTTATCAATAATGAAGAAGGAAAACTGGAAGCGGAAGAAAAAAGCAAATCTGTGATAGAAGCCTATCATTTTCTTGTAAGCATCCATGAAGAAACTCAGGAAAAATATAAAGAGGAATATACGGACACGATCACTAACTCCATTATCACAGATTTTTACCTTGAAAAATCGATTTTGAAAGTTGAGCACCATAACGGCAAAATGTTTGAATACATAGGTGTTCCAAGAAATACTTATATCAAAATGGTCAATTCCGATTCTCCCAGCCGGTTTGCAAGAAGGCATATCTACGGAAATTTTATCTATAGAAAATCAGGCGAAGCAATGGCGGATTAATTTTCTTGAATTAAAAAATACTTGAAGCTTCCAGTTTGGTCCGGAAGCTTTTTTTATTGTTTAATTTCTGTTTATCAACATAGAAAAAGCGCATCAATAAATTGATGCGCTTCTCGGTTAACTTAATTAATTATATATTAATCCAAGTGCTTAGGTGTAAATCCGTCATCACTTAGTTCTTTATGAACATAATCCGCTTTCATTTCAGCTTCATAATCTACTTTTTCATCTTTGCCCATTCTTCTAAGAACTGAATCAAATAATGAATATACAACTGGTACGATAATCAAAGTCAGGAATAATGATGATGTCAAACCACCGATAATTACCCAAGCCAAGCCGTTGTTCATTTCAGCTCCTGCTCCTTTGGCAATCGCAATCGGAATCATCCCGAAGATCATTGCAATTGTTGTCATCAAAATCGGACGAAGACGTGCGTGATTTGCTTGAATCAAAGCGTCGTGCGTATTAGCTCCTGCAGCTTTTCTCATATTGGCAAAGTCGACGATCATAATCGCATTCTTCGCAACAAGACCGATCAACATGATCATCCCCAACATTGTAAAGATATTAAGAGAGTTTCCTGTCAATGCTAGAATTACCATCACTCCTATCAATGCCAGCGGAATCGAGAACAATACTACAAATGGATAAACAAATGAATCATATAATGATACCATTACCAAATAAACCAAAATAATAGCAGCCAACAAAGCGATTCCCAATGTACCGAAACCTTCTGTCTGGTTCTCCATGTCTCCACTCCAGATGTAATTAACACCAGCAGGTTTTGTCTTTTCGTTATCCATAAACTGAGCAGCCCATTCGTTCGCAACATCCCCAACAGGACGACCTACAACTTTCGATTTTACTTTTACAGACGGAGATTTGTCTCTACGTTCCAATAAACTTGGACCAGAGCTCATATCAACATTCGCGAATTGGCTTAATCTGATCTGTTCTCCGTTATTATTTGTAAACATTAGATTTCTAACGTCCTCAATAGATTTTCTGTTGTTATCGGCAAAACGGATATTAATATCATATTCATATTCTCCTGCTCTGAATTTTCCATCTGTATTTCCATTGAATGCAGTCTGCATTGCCTGTCCTACACTTGAAAGATTCAATCCCAACGAAGCCATTTTATCACGATCTATATTTACTCTTACTTCAGGATTTCCTGAGTCGGTTGACAACTCCGCATCCACTGCACCCGGTACTTTCTTAAGTAATCCCAAGATTCTTGTTGCTTCTTTAATTGCCGTTTCATTATCAGGACCTGTTACTACCATCTCGATTGGAGCATTATCAGCCCCCATAATACCAATTGGTGCTGTTTTGAATTCAACTCCAGTGAATTTCTCCGCTAATTCTCTTTTGAATTTTGCTGCAATGATATCTGTACTCTCGCTTCTTTGAGATTTATCAATAAGGTTGACCTGAACTTCTGATTGATAAACAGTTGCCTGAGAAGCTCCAAAACCTGAAGATTGCTGACCAACAGTTGTGATCAGATCAACAACATCCTTGTTCTCTCTAAGATATTTCTCAACCTCAAGCGTTACCTGATTGGTCTTCTCGACTGTTGCATCTTTTGAAAGCTCCATCTGTACAAGGAATTGTCCACGATCCATCTTAGGAAAGAATTCGCCTCCAATGAAACCAAATGCAACCAGCATAAATGAAGAAATCAAAATAATAAATGTTACAATAACCGTCATCACTCTTCTCAATGTCGTTTTCAGACACCATTCAAGAATTCCTGTGATCCAATGTGTGAATTTATCCAGTTGCTTCTCAAACCAAAGAATGAATTTCTCAAAAGGATTCTTACCCGTCAAATGCACCAACTTCCCAAATCTTGAAGATAGCCAAGGAATAATCGTAAATGACGCCAACAATGATAACATCGTTGCAATAACTACAGTTACACAGAACTGAGCAAGAATATCAGCTACCAGACCTGTACTCATAGCAATCGGTAAGAATACCACCACAATTACCAATGTAATTGCCGAAACGGTAAATCCAATTTCCGCCGCTCCATCATAAGCAGCACGG
>QFQW01000034.1 GCA_003248755.1 Chryseobacterium sp.
TTAAATTCTGCCTAATTGTCAAAAAAGCAGAATTGGCAAAGGAATTGAAAAACTAAACTGTAAAATATTAGATAATGAGCGAAAACAAAGATATACACGAAGAAAACCTGAATGAAGAGATTGTGAATACCGAAAATACAGAGGAAACAAATCTGGAAAATGTGTCACAACAACCGACTGCGGATGAACTTTTGGCAGAAGAAAAAGACAGATACATCCGTCTTTATGCTGAGTTCGAAAACTACAAGAAAAGAACTTTGAAGGAAAAGAACGAGTTCTATCTGTATGCGTCAAAAGACCTTATGACATCTATGTTAGGTGTATTAGATGACTTCGAAAGAGCAATTAAAGAGATTTCTAAAAATGGTAACGAGGATGATTTGAAAGGTGTCGAATTAATCTATCAAAAATTCAAAAACAAATTGATAGAGAAAGGTCTTAAACCAATCGAGGTGAATGCGGGAGATGTTTTCAACGTGGATTTCCATGAGGCTATCACGCAGATTCCTTCACCTACACCGGAACTGAAAGGTAAAATTGTAGATGTCATAGAAACGGGTTATCAGCTTCACGACAAGGTCATCAGATTTGCTAAAGTTGTAACCGGAAACTAATATTTATAAATGATAAGAAATAATTGATAAATGATTTTTTCATTCTAAATATCAATTATTATTAATCAACTATCAATCATCAATTATGTCAAAACGCGATTATTACGAAGTTTTAGAAATATCCAAATCGGCTAGCGCAGAGGAAATCAAGAAAGCCTATCGAAAAATGGCTATCAAATATCACCCGGACAAAAACCCCGGAGACAAAGAAGCAGAAGAAAAGTTCAAAGAAGCTGCAGAAGCCTACGAAGTTTTGAGCGACGGTAACAAAAAAGCGAGATATGACCAGTATGGTCACGCCGGAATGGGCGGCGCAGCAGGCGGAGGTTTCGGTGGATTTGGTGGCGGAATGAATATGGAGGATATCTTCAGTCAGTTCGGTGATATTTTCGGTGGAGGTTTTGGCGGAGGCGGTCAAAGACAACAACAGTCTCGTGGTTCTAACTTACGTGTTCGTATCAAGCTGAATCTTGAAGAGATGATTGCCGGAACTCAGAAAACCATCAAGGTTAAAAAGATGAAACTGGCTCAGGGTGTGACTTCCAAGACTTGTCCAACTTGTCACGGTAGTGGTGTTCAGGTAAAAGTGATGAACACGATGTTCGGACAGATGCAGACACAGACGACTTGCGGAACTTGTCAGGGTGTTGGAAAAGTAGCGGACAAGATTCCTGCCGGAGCTAACGCACAGGGACTTGTCAAGGAAGATGAGGAAATCACAATCAATATCCCCGCAGGTGCAAGAGACGGAATCCAGCTGAATGTAAGAGGAAAAGGTAATGATGCGCCATTGGGTGGGACGCCTGGAGATCTACTTGTAGTTGTGGAGGAAGAAGTGGACAAGAACATCAAGCGTGAAGGCGACAATCTTCATCAGGAACTGTATATTTCCTTTGCAGAAGCAGCTTTGGGTACGACTAAAGAAATCAACGTGGTTGGTGGGAAAGTGAAGATCAAAGTGGATGAAGGAACACAATCCGGAAAAATCCTGAGATTAGCAGGGAAAGGTCTTCCAAATATCGAAGGTTACGGTGGAAAAGGCGATATGTTTGTCCATATCAATGTTTGGACACCTCAAAAGCTGACGAAGGAACAAAAAGAATTTTTCAAAAATCAAATGGAGAACGGCGATATGAATGCCGAACCAACCGGAAAAGAAAAGACATTCTTTGATAAAGTAAAAGATATGTTCAACTAAACAAAAAATGTTTACAGATGTTTATATTCTTTAAAATTAAATGAGGGAGCTATTAGTTTCCTCATTTTTATTTGAAAGAAATGTTCCTGCTACGACCAATAAAAATTTAATTATTGCGTTTGCTTTTTGTGTAATATTTTTTTTGATAAAAATTAGAATTAATGACTGATTTTAAGAAATTTTTCAATATGCTGACTCCAATTTCGAAAGAAAGTATGAAAGCCTTTTCTGATTTGTTTATTCAAAAAGAATTGAAAAAGGGGGATTATTTTGTTACAGACGGAGAAGTGGCTAAAGAAATAGCTTTTTTGGAAGCTGGAATTATAAGAGCGTTTTATAGGAATAATCTAGGTGTAGAGTATAATAAGCATTTCTTTTTCAATCCATGTTTTATAGGAGGTTATTCATCGCTTATAACAGGATTGCCTAACCAGATTATTCAGCAGGCACTTACAGATTGTAGTCTTCAGGTTGCCAGATTTTCTGAAGTTGAAGATCTTTATAAAGATTATCCAGATATAGAGCGGGCTGCTAGAATTCTTGCAGAATTGTTTTTTGTACAAAAAGAACAGAGGGAAATCGAAATTGTATTACTAGATGCCGATGAAAGATATAAAATGTTCCAAAAAGATTTTCCTCACCTAGAGCAACTGATTCCACAGTATCATATTGCCTCTTATCTTGGAGTAACTCCTACTCAACTGAGCCGTATTAGAAAAAAAATTATAGGCAAATAGTATTTATCAACCTATGTAAATGCAAATTAGCCCAATGCTTTGCAATTTTGCGATGTCATTAAATCAATGACCTGAACAAATTTAATTTTTAAAAACAAAGCAATGATTACAACAGGTAATACTATTCTAATTACTGGAGGTTCTTCCGGAATTGGCTTTTCTTTGGCAAAACGTTTTTGTGAGCTGGGTAATAAAGTAATTATCACGGGTCGAAATAAAAAAAAGTTACTGCAGATTAAAGATGAATATCCAAAAATTGACTTTTTCAGTGGAGATTTAACACTCGATTCTTCTTTGAGAGAGTTGGAGTCTTTCATCCTTCTGAAATATCCGGATTTGAATATCCTTATAAATAATGCGGCAGTTCAGTATAATTATAATTTTTTGGATAATCTGGATTTTATATCTGTTATTGACTATGAAATTTCTGCAAATCTATCTGCTCCAATAAAATTAACAGCATTATTGCTTCCAATCTTGACCGAGAATTACAATACTGCAATTGTAAATGTTAGCAGTGGGCTTTTTATTGCACCCAAAAAAACAGCTTCTGTTTATTGTGCTACAAAATCAGCGATTCATAGTTTTAGTAGAACGCTTCGTTACCAGCTTGAGAGAACAGATACAAAAGTATTTGAGATTATTCCTTCTCTAATAGATACACCAATGACTTCTGGACGAGGAAGATCAAAAATAAGTACAGAGCAATTAACTGATGAGTTTTTAAAGAACTTTGAAACAAATAAATTGGAAAGTTATATAGGAAAAACAAAACTACTCAGGTTTATAAATAGATTGTCACCCACTCTATCATTCAAAATAATGAAAGATGAATGATGATCTTTTTTTTAATATTCAAATGTATTTTAACATTATAAATTGATTTGATCAAAGGCTTTTATTTTCTTCTCTAATATAAAAACTAACATAAAATAAGTATGAAATTATTAAAATTAATGATATTAACATTTCTTATGTCTGCATTTGTAGCATTTGCACAAAAGAATAGAGTTTTATTTATTACAAGTGGCGCTAAAGAGCTTAAACTCCAAAACGGAAAATCATATGAAAATACCGGAGTTTTTCTTAGCGAGCTATATCTACCTTACATCAAACTTAAAAATCTTGGCTATGAAATAGATTTTGCGACGCCTAATGCTGTTGTATCTCCAATTGATAAGGAAAGTTTTAACAGAAAATATTGGAAAAAAAATGAGATGTTACTAAAGGAAGCTATTCTTTTTGTAAAAGAAAACCTCAAGTTCAATAACCCTCATGATCTTAAAAAAATTGTAACAGAAGTTGATGATTATTCGGGAATTGTTATTCCTGGTGGACAAGGCTTGATGGTTGACTTGCTATATGACAAAAATATTCCGAATATTCTGAGAACATTTGCAGAAAAAGGGAAACCTATAGGATTGATATGCCATGCTCCTGTTTTATTGCTTACAATTCCTAAAGAAAATAATCCTTTTATAGGATATAAAGTTAATTCGGTTACAGGTTTTGAAGAGTTTTTTATTGAGAATTTTATAATGAAAGGTAAACCCCAAAATAGGAAAATAGCAAAGCAATTAAAAAATATGGGACTAGACCATCAAAAAACAAGACCTGGAGGTGATTTTGCAATAAGGGACAGAGAACTGATTACAAGTCAAAATCCTTTTTCCAATGAAACTTTTAATAACCTTTACTTAGAAGCCTTGAAAGAATATGGTGATAGAACATCGAAAAATCAATAAAGACTTACTTTACCAGCAATCTATCACAAACAGTCTTACTAAAATTCTCTTCCTGATTGTTATAAAAAACTTTCATAGATTGGTCAAAATCTTCTTTTTGCAAAACCTTGATTTTTGTTCCAAGGCTAAGGTTTCTTTTATTAAGGAAGTTTAGGAATTCTTCGGAAGATGTGGTTACAGAGGCTAATTCTACGGTTTCGTTCTCATTACATTTACTGAGTTTTTTCAAATCCGGTTGGATAACATTTCCGTCTTTGTCGGGAATTGGTTCTCCGTGCGGGTCCACTTTTGGATGATTTAGGATTTCGTCCATTTTATCAAAGAAAACATCAGAATGGATGTGTTCCAATTGCTCTGCAATCTCGTGGACATTTTCCCAGCCAAATCCCATTTTTTCTACAAGGAACATCTCTGTTAATCTATGTTTTCTCACAATGAGCGACGCTTCTTTTTTTCCGGATTCTGTCAGCTTGATGGGTTTGTAAGATTCATATTTTACCCAGTTTTTCTCTGCAAACTTCTTTATCATACTGTTTACAGATGGCATTTTGATATTGAGTTGACGGCTAAGGTCATTCACGGAGACTTCATCATTCTCATTAACAAGATGATAAAGTGCTTTCAGGTAATTTTCTTCGGTTAGAGAGTTCATAATTCAAAGTTAAACAAAAGTTAGATAAGATTAGGTTTTATTCTAACAATTTACCTTCTGATTAATTTTATCTTATTCGATAAATCAATAACTTTGATTCATCAAAAAGAAGTTGAAATAATGAAGAAATATTCTTTCAAAAACGATTATTCAGAAGGTTGCCACCCTAATATTTTAGAAGCATTAATCAAAACAAATCTCAGTCAGCAAAATGGTTATGGTTACGACGAATATTCTGACCAAGCCAGAGAATTAATCAAGCAAAAAATGAATCATAACAATGCGGATATTCATTTTGTGAGTGGAGGCACCCAAGCCAATCTTTTAGTTATTTCTTCAATTCTTCGTCCGCACGAGAGCGTTGTTTCTGCAGAAACCGGACATATCTTTACCAATGAAACCGGAGCGATAGAAGGAACAGGGCATAAAGTTCACGGACTTGTTACGGAGGATGGAAAACTAAAACCGGAACATATCCAATCGGTTTTGGATACGCATACGAATAGGCCTCATCAGGTCAAGCAAAAACTCGTTTATATTTCTAATTCGACAGAGGTTGGAACGATTTATACTAAGAAAGAATTACAAGAATTGTCTGCTTTTTGTAAAGCTAATGATTTGTATCTCTTCATGGATGGTGCAAGATTAGGGCATGCATTAACTTCTGAAATTAATGATTTGACATTGGAAGATATCGCTAGATTAACCGATGTTTTCTATCTCGGAGGAACAAAAAATGGCGCATTGTTAGGAGAAGCCATTATCATTACCAATGACAAACTGAAAGAGGAATTTGGATTTCATATCAAGCAAAAAGGAGCGATGCTGGCGAAAGGAAGATTATTGGGAATTCAGTTTTTGGAATTGATGAAAGACGATTTGTACTTCGATTTGGCAAAACATTCTAACGTTCAAGCAATGAAAATCAAATCTGCTTTTCAGAAAAAAGGTTTCGAGTTTTTATCTGATACATTTACCAACCAGATTTTTCCGGTTTTGAATAATTCTCAAATCGAAAAACTGTCAGAAAAATTTGATTTCTATGTTTGGAAAAAGATGAATGAGGATAATTCTGCTATTCGACTGATTACATCTTGGGCAAGTTCCGGTGAAGTTGTAGAAGAATTCATCAGAGAAGTATCATTATTATAAATTTTAATAATTCTTGAAGATGGGATTTGAAAATTTACAGAAAATGATAGAAGGTAAAATTGGGGAAAAGTTGACAGATGAAGATTTTTCTCAGTTTCAATCTTATCTTAAAACATTTCATTTCAAGAAAAAAGAGATTATCTTGGAAAAAGGTAATCCTGCACAATATATTTATTATATAGAGTCCGGATTGATCTATTCCTACTATGAAGATGATGAGGCAGAGTCATATATCAATCAGTTTGCGACAGAAGGCTATTGGATTTCCGATCTGAGTAGTTTCTTCGGCAATGATTCTTCTGTTGTAACTCTGGAAACAATAGAAGCTACAACCTGCTATGCTTTGGAAAAATGTGATTTTGAAAATGTAATAAGGGCAATCCCTAAGTTTGAACGTTTTTTCAGGATTTTGCTTCAAAATGCATATATCCATCTTCAGCAGAGATTTACAAAAGTGTTTTCTGATGATACGGAGAAAAGGTATCAGGCTTTTGTAAAGCGATATCCAGACCTTGTCCGGAGAGTTCCTCAATACCTCATTGCATCTTATTTGGGTGTTAAGCCACAATCTTTGAGCAGGATCAGAAAAAATATCCATCTTTGATTTATTAACCTATGTGCACGATTTTAAGCTTCTGATCATCGCAACTTTGCAGTGTTATTAATCATTAACACATTAAAATATTAATAAAATGCAAAGAATTAGTTTGAAAATCGTAAAAAGTTTACTAGCTGTTGTTTTTATCTCAGCTTTATCAAATCAAGTAAACGCTCAGTCAAAAGAAGAACTGAAAAATCAATTATTGGAAATTACCAAAGCCAATCAAACGATCAACGAAAATTTGAAGACGTTCGATACTTTGGATTATGTTGTTTTTTCCAATAGAGATTGGAAACGTCTTCATGAGAGTCACGCCAAAAACATTATTGTTCATTTTCCGGACGGGCATTCTGAAACTGGAATAGAGCAACATATCAAAACGCTTGATGCGATGTTTGTCTATGCTCCTGATACCAGAATCAAGGAACATCCTATTAAAATCGGTTCTGGTAATATCACAGCTGTTATGGGATATATGGAAGGAACATTTACACAACCAATGCCAATTGGCGATGGAAAATTTATCCAACCTACAGGAAAATCATTCAAACTTCCTATGGTAACCATCGGGATATGGAAAGGTGGTGTAATGACAGAAGAATATCTGTTCTGGGACAACAAGTCTTACATGCAGCAGATCGGTCTGTAATCATTAATTAATAACTGTTTTCATAGGTTTATTTTAAAAGTTGCTTCTCTATAAGTATATCAGAAGCAACTATTCTAAAAAAAACGGATTATGGAAAGAAAAAATTTTTTAAAATTAATGGCAGTTTCACCATTTCTTTTATCAGGAATGAAACTTAATTCATTTGATAAGATCACGGAACATTTCGGAAGGTCCAGACGGATGCCAATGTTGTTCATAGGGCATGGTCATCCTATGAATGCACTTTTTGATAATAATTTTACCAGAAGTCTGCATGAACTTGGGAAAAGCATAGAAAAACCTAATGCAATAATGGTTGTTTCCGCACATTGGGAAACACGAGGAACTTTTGTATCGGTCAATGATAGACCTTCTACCATCTATGATTTTGGAGGTTTTGATCCTAAATTATATGAAATAAAATATGAACCGAAAGGAGCTCCTGATCTTGCACGGGAAGTGATCAGGTCTGCGCCGGATTTTCATATCCGGGAAGACCATAAGATGGGATTGGATCATGGAGCCTGGACCGTTTTGAAGCACATTTTTCCGGATGCCGATATTCCTGTTTTTCAAATGAGTATAGATTATACACAATCGCCGTCTTATCATTATGCTCTTGCCCAACAGTTGAAGAAGATGAGGAAAAAGGGAGTAATGATTATCGGAAGTGGAAATATTGTGCATAATCTAAGATTATTGGATTGGAAAGATATAGATGCAAAGCCACACGATTGGGTTCTGGAATTTGATGAAATTGTTAAAAACAAACTTGATCAACGTGATTTTGAGGCATTGATCAATTATAATAAGTTTGGAAAAATCGCAGAATTGTCTGTTCCCACAAACGACCATTATCTTCCGATGCTTTATACATTGGGTTTGGCGGATAAAGACGAGAATATGAAATATATCTATGAAGGCTACCAATACGGAAGCTTGAGTATGAGATGTTTTCAGATTTCTTAAAAATTGAATTATGAATAAAAGTACTTATATGAAAGGAGAAAATCCATTGTTATTTTACAGGATAAGAGAACCGAAAATTAAAAAAGAGAAGACTCCACTTTTGATATTGATGCATGGCGTTGGCAGCAATGAGTCTCATATGCAAATGGTGGGAGAACATATTCTGGATGAATTCTTGGTTGTTTCCGCAAGGGCGCCTTATGCTAATTCAGAAAGTTCTTTTCGTTGGTTTGCCGTAGATTTTATCAATGGAGTTCCAAAAATCAATGCGGAAGAAGCGGAGAAAAGCCGGATTATCATCAATCAATTTATCAATCAGTTAAAAGAGCTTCACGAATTTGATCCTCAGTCTATTTATCTTGGAGGTTTCAGTCAGGGAGCAATCATGTCTTACAGCGTAGGACTGACTCATCCTGAAAAGATCAAAGGAATTATCGGAATGAGTGGCCGAATTTTGAAAGAAATCCGTGCCTTGGTAAAAACATCGGAAAAACTGAAACAAGAAAAAGTATTATTGATCCATGGAACCAAAGATCAGGTTTTGCCTATCCATTTTGCTAGAGAAGCGAAAGAATATCTGGAAGAATTAGAGGTCAAGTTGGATTACCACGAGACAGATTATGACCATACTGTGAATTCACAAACAATAAGTATCATTAATGATTGGCTGAGACAGCAATAATTGATTAAATTTGAGTTCAGTTAGAGAAACTATTGTGATTACTTTTATCAAACTGGATGGTCATCGATTATAAAAAAATTGATTTGTTCGGAAAACAATTGATTCAAAAGGTGGTACTGAAACCGCCTTTTGATTTTACTTTCCCGGTTGCGGAGCAAGCTTGTTTTTTGTATATGTCAAAAGGGGAAATGCGATATCAATCGAATCATCATCATATTGATATTCCGACAAAACATTCTTTGTTACTGAATTGTATCAACTCGGGAAAAGAGATTCATGAAACAAAATCCAATGATAAAGGAGAAATCGTTATTGTTACTTTTCATTCGGATATTTTGAAAAAGATTTATGACAAAGAGCTCCCTTCCATATTTAAATCAAATAATAAAGTAAGCAATCAGTCAAGCGAAAAGATAAATAATGACTTTTTGATTCAAAAATATATCGAAGGACTTTTGTTTTATTTTGACAATCCGTCTTTGGTGAATGATGAGATTTTAATTTTAAAACTAAAGGAAATTATTCTTTTGCTATCACAAACACAAAATGCTGAAACTCTACAGGTCATATTGTCCCAACTTTTTTCGCCAATCACTTATACCTTTAAGCAAATTATAGACGCTAATTTGTTTTCACAAATAGGAATCGGGGAGTTGGCAAAAGAAACCAATTTGAGCGTTTCTACTTTTAAGAGAGAATTTAAAAAATTATATAATGATTCTCCAGCCAATTATATCAAAAATAAGAGACTGGAAAAAGCAGCTGAATTGCTTTTGGTTTCGGATGAACGTATTACAAGCATTGCTTTTGACTGTGGATTTAATGATTTGGCCAATTTCACCAAAAGCTTTCATAGCAAGTATGGCATTACACCGACAAATTACCGCTTGACCCAAATTTCCAAATAATTGACCTTATTTCCAAAACCATTCTTTTTTTTGAATCGCAAATTTGCAATGTCAATAATGGCATTCAAATTTAAAATCAAAATAATGGGATTATCAATTCTGGGAATTTTTCACACAGTTATAGGTGTTGTTGCAATTGTTGCCGCAATTACAGGGTTTATAAAAAATGGTAAAATAGATTTGGGACAAATTATAGGAAAGGTCTATTTTTATTTTACACTTGTCACATCATTGACGGCCTTGGGATTATCAAAACACGGCGGATTCAATCCGGGACATATTTTTGCGCTTTTTATTGTGGTCTTGATTTGCGCAGCCTATTTTCTTTATATAAAAAAACAAGAGAGCATGAGAGCCCGTTTTTTTGAGAATTTTCTTCTTTCTTTCAGCTTTTTCCTTTCACTGATACCGACAGTTAACGAAACTTTTACTCGTGTTCCAATTGGACATCCTTTAGCAAAAGCTCCTACAGACCCGATTATTGGTCAAACGCTTCTTGTGCTTTTTGTGTTATTTTTGATAGGTTCTGTTTTTCAATTCAGGATGCAGAAGAAAATTAATAATCAACTGAATTAGAATAAAGATTTTGGACGAATTTTAATTTTTCAGTTTACCCTGATATTTTTCCATCACATTCCAAATGTCAAAAAATGTTTTGTTACCTTCTTTGTCAGAAAAATTGGTGTTGAAAATCATTATTCTTCCCAGATTGGTTTTCGGGTCAAAGAACATCATCGACATTGTTCCCGGGTCACCGCCCGTGTGTCCAATGTAACCCGTGTAACCGAAACCCATAAAAATTCCGACATTATAAGATTCATTATAAGGATTTCGGGTGTTTCGTTCTGTGAAATTGGATTCTGAAAGTTGAGGCTTGAAATATTCCTTATAACTTTCTTTTGTCAGAATTGTTCCATTACCGTTGTAGCCTTTGATAAGCTCTGTGAGATATTTACTCAAATCATTAATATTGGTGATAAATCCGCCATCTGGATAAGTAATCAACTCATAATAGGGAAGAGGAATGGTTGGATTTTCATAAAGTCTAGAGAACTTAGAAAAATCAATATCTTCGAATTTCCATCCGGAATTTTTCATTTTCAAAGGTTCAAGAATATATTTTTTTGTGAAGTCTTTGAAAGATTGTCCAGTCGCTTGTTCAATGATGTAAGCTGCAAATGTAGTTCCAACATTGGAATATTCGTAAATCGTTCCAGGTTGGTGAGTGGAGAAACTGCCTTTATTCCATTTTCCGTTTTCTGTGAGAACATTTTCAAAAAAAGATTTCATGGAAATAATTGAATCGGATGGATTAAAGGTCTGGTCGTCATCAAAACTCATTTTAAGTCCTGTCAAATTTTGATTAGATTTCAGATAATAATTTTTTGATGAATAAAATTCGTTATCAGTAATTGATGAAGTATGCGTTGCCAATTGACGTATCGTAATTTTTGAATCAGGAAATTTTGGATTAATGACTTTAAATGAAAGATATTTATCAATAGCATCATCCAGTTTCAGTTTACCCAGTTCCTGAGCTTTCAAAAGTGCAATTCCTACAAAAGTTTTGGAAACAGAACCGATATTCTGGATGGTTTCGGTTGTATATTTCTTATTATTCTCGACATCAGAAAATCCAAATCCATTTTTGTAGAGTGTTCCTTTTTCATCTACAATCGAAACTGCAAAACCATTGAATTTCTTCTGATTATAAATTGTATTGATTTCCTCTGTGAGAAGTCTTTTGTCATTCGTGTTTTTTGAAACAGTAGAACAAGAAACTATAACTAAAGATGATAATAATGAAATGTAAAAATTTTTCATTGACTCTTTTTTTAATTAGACAATCTGAAGGTTACTTTCATTACTTGCTAAAATAAAAAAAACTCCCAAAATCCGGGAGTTTAAATTTTATACAGTTGCTTCCTCTTTCGGAAGTTTGAATTTTTTAGAATAAATCATAATTACGAATCCGGCAATCATAAACGGAATACTCAAAACCTGACCTGTATTAAGACCACCTAGTGTAATGAATTCGTCGCCTTGAGGTTCTTTTAAGAATTCTACGAAGAATCTGATAGCCCAAAGAATGATGAAAAACAATCCGAATAGCCAGCCTTGCTGATATTTTTTATCTGTTTTACGATATAAAACCCAAAGCAAAACAAAAAGACAAACATAACCAACGGCTTCAAACAATTGACTTGGATAACGTGGAATTGTTACACCATATTCAGAACTTTGCTGAGGGAAAAGAATAGCGAAAGGTGAGCTTGGATCAACTGGTTTTCCAATGATTTCGGAATTGAAAAAATTTCCCATTCTTACAAAAGCACCGCCCAAAGCTACTACAATTCCGATTCTGTCATAAACCCAAAATGGATTTTTCTTGATAATTTTAAAACTATAATATAATGTTGTAAAAATCAATGCGATTGTTGCGCCATGGCTTGCTAATCCGGAGAATCCCGTGAAATGCAAACCTCCTTTTGTGCTAATTGGTAAGAAAACACTCAAGAAATCTTCTTTGAAAAGTTCTGGTTGATAGAAAATAACGTGTCCTAGTCTTGCGCCTAAGATTGTTCCTATTAATGTCCAAGTAAACAAAGGTTCAAGATATTTTTCCTCCACACCATCAATCTTAAAGATTCTTGCCATAATAATATAACCAAGACCAAAAGCGAAAATGAACATCAGGCTGTAAAAGTGCAACATTACCGGACCTAATCTTATCCCTTTTACCGGATCCCATATTTTGAATGTAGTTTCAAGCTCTGTGTTGTCGATTGGCTGAATCACCTTATTAGATTTCAAAAGATATTTGAAATTCTCAATGTTTTTTTGTTCAAAATTAGATTCTAAAGGCTTGAAATTCTTGTCCAAAAATTGGAACTTATTGGTTTTGAACGATTCTAATATATTCTGGATATTTGCAAGATGTTCTGCTGATTCCGGCTTGATATTATCTTCATTCAAAATAACTAATTCGTCAGGAATATTTTTAGCTGCTTCTTGGTACAGTTCATTACTACTTTGTGTAGCGAATATTTTTACAGCAATAGTTTCTTTGTTATTAATTTTTAAAGTTCCCTCAGAAAGATTGTTAGCAGAACTTTGAGAAGAAAATAGCTGAAAAATTCCCGCAAAAAGGATTAGATAAAATCTAAGAAAAATATTATTCATTGATAATTGATTTTAATGTTTTTTTGGTGGAACCGGGTTATAACCTTCGCCCCCCCAAGGATGACAGCTTGCAATTCTTTTGATTGCGAGGAGGCTTCCTTTTAAAAGTCCATGAACTTTCAGTGCTTCCAAAGTGTAATAAGAACAAGTTGGATCATATCTGCAATTTTTCCCTAACCAAGGCGAAATCGCAAATTGATAAAACTTTATCAAAGCTACAATCGGGAAAATCAGAATCTTGTTCAACATATACTAAAAGCTATGCAAAAATAAAAGAAAAAACATAATCAGAATCAAATTTAACCAACAATAACAATTGATACATTATTTAGTTGTCTTTTCCCAGTTTATTTTTTTAGATATCAAATTAAATGTTAACCAAATTTAAATAATAGTTTAAATCGATGATACGATTGTTGTTTTTATAACACCCAAATTTGAATTTGATTGATAAAATCTTGATTTTTGCAAAATGGATAAAAGAATACTTCCGTTAGCTTTAGGCGGATTAGCAATTGGTACCACAGAATTTGTGATAATGGCGCTTCTGCCGGATGTAGCAAAATCTTTGAACATCTCTATTCCGCAGGCAGGGCATTTTATCTCTTCTTACGCTGCTGGTGTTGTAGTTGGTGCGCCGGTTTTGGTAGCTTATGCTGCAAAATTTCCTCCCAAAAGGATCTTGATTTTTTTGATGATCGCTTTCACCATCTTTAATGGATTATCGGCTTTAGCAAATGATTATTATACAATGATGATTCTCAGATTCTTATCAGGGCTTCCTCATGGTGCTTTTTTCGGTGTTGGAATTGTTGTTTCTTCACGATTGGCAAAGCCAGGTAAACAGGCGCAAAGTATTGCAATGATGTTTGCAGGTCTTACGCTCGCAAACCTTGCTATGGTTCCTTTTGTAACCTGGCTTGGACATCAGCTTTCGTGGCGATATGCCTTTGGTGTTGTTTCATTCATAGGATTGGTCACAATTCTTGCACTCAAATTTCTCCTTCCTTATATGGATAGCTTGCGAACCGTTACTTTGAAAGACGAATTGGAGTTTTTCAAAACAATGAAAGCCTGGCATATTATTTCGATTTCAGCAATTGGATTTGGTGGTTTGTTCGCTTGGTTCAGTTACATTACTCCTTTGATGACCAATGTTTCTAATTTTCCCACGGATTCTATTGCCTATATTATGATTCTTGCCGGTTCGGGAATGGTTGTTGGAAATTTTCTTGGAGGAATAATGTCTGATAAAATGAGGCCGGCTTTGGCTGCTTCTATCCTTTTTCTGGCAATGATCCTGGCTTTGGTTTGTGTATTTTTCTTTTCAGAAAACAAAATCATCTCTCTTATTCTAACTTTTGTTTGCGGCATTTTATCGATGTCGGTGGGTACTCCTATTAATATTATAATGTTGCGAACTGCTAAAAATTCTGAGATGATGGCGGCTGCTTTTATGCAGGCTGCTTTCAATATTGCTAATTCTCTCGGAGCATTTTTCGGCGGATTGCCTTTAGAATTTGGCCTGCCTTATAATTATCCATCTTTGGTTGGTGCAGGCTTGTCTATTATAGGCTTGTTACTTTGCTTAGGTTTCATGAAAAAATATAAACCTGTTATTTAGATTTATCAATTGTTCGGAAAGTCAAACTGATTCTTGGTTTGATGATTCTTGTCGTTGTTGGTAATCTGTGAAGCCAGAATTTTTGAGTTGTATCTTTCATCATAAGAAGACTTCCGTGTTCAAGAACAAGAGAAACCAATTCTTTGGTCATTTTATGTTTGAAATTGAATTTCCTTTCAGCTCCAAAACTTACAGAACTGATTGCGCCATTATCTTTCAGATCTTTTTCGCCGTCACTGTGATAAGCCATTCCTTCTGAACCGTCGTGATACAGGTTTAGTAAACAGGAATTGAATGTTTCTCCGCTTACATTTTCAATTTTTTCTTTGATTTCGAGAAGTGTTTTGTTCCAAGGTAAAGCTGTTTTGGTTCTTCCTGAATAAGTGTAACTGAATTCTTCATTCCCATACCAGGCTACTTTTCTTTTGGTTTCGATGACTTTTCCGAAGATGATGGCTTCATCACTTTTCCATTCAACTTCTGTCATTAATTTTTGGAAATAATTGTTGGCTTCTTCCTCAGAAAAAACTTTTCCATGGTAAGAAGTTGTTCCGTCATAAGGCAGTATATTTTCAATGATTTTGAATTGGTCGTCAAAAAGGTTCATTATTTAGTCTCGTCAAAATTATCGTAGTAAGTAAAATCTTTGGTTATTTTTCCATTTTCAATCGTGAAAATCGTACAAATTGGAAGTTCGAATTTTGAATTTTCCGGAGCAGTTCCTGTGGAAAGAAACTCAACAATAATATTCTTTTCTCCTGAAACATAGATTTGTTTGATTTCATCTTTCAGGTCAGGAAAAATCCGATTCAGTTCAGAATATTTTTTAATAAAATCTTGCTTGCTCTGCTTTACAATTCCGGTTCCAAAACTTGGATCTTTAAACTCAGTATTGTCTATATATAATTCCGAAAGTTCTTTCCATTTGTGAGCGTTGAACAATTCAAAATATTGTTTTACTAATTGCTCATTCTCCGTATTTTTCTGGCAAGATGATTTACTACAAGAGACAACAAAGAAGCTTATTAATAAACTTAAAGAAATTAATTTAAAGATTTTCATAGTATTATAATTTGATTAAATGTTTTTTAAACGTTCTTCTTCCAAATCAATTTGATATAACTGTTGACGAATAATGGATTCATCAATTTTCGGATCTTTGTTAAGTTCGGTAAGATATTCTCTTTGGTTCTCCAAAAGCTCAATGAATATCTTTTTCGTTTTACCGTTCATCCAACTGTCATCGGAAGCTTTAGCTCTTTCTTCCCATTGTTTCAGGATTCTTTCAATTCCTGCGTGACCATTCAATTCACCTTCATATTTAGCTTTTAGAATCTGATAAACGTGTTGTCTGAGACCGTGTTTCATTTTTCTTCGGGTTTCTTCTTCTTCATTTTCATTGAAAGGATTATCAAATAAATGGCTGCGCTTAATGAAAATTGGTAAAGTCAAACCTTGTATCAATAATGTCAACAAAATCACGACAAACGTAATGAATAGAATCAAATTTCTGTGAGGAAAAGCTTCTCCATTCAAACTTACAGGAATTGCTAAAGCTGCTGCTAACGAAACTACACCACGCATCCCAGTCCAGCCAAGCAATATAGGCATCAGATATCTTCTTCTCCTAGAACCAGCATACGGAATAACACTCGGCCGGAAAATAATAGTTGCAAGCATTGCTGCATATGAACTGATAATTCTGGCTAAAATCAGAACACCTGTTACCATTAGACTATATTCGATAGCGGTTTGTAGAGGAATTCCTGCTGTTCGAAGTCCGTCTACAATCTCTGGAAGTTCTAGCCCAATAATTAGAAATACAATTCCATTCAGAATAAAAACGAAGTTTTCCCAAACACTGTAACCCTGGATTCGGCTGGCACTGTTGAGGAAAATCAGTCTTTGTGCAGACATATATAATCCGCCGCTTACAACTGCAAGAACACCTGAGCTATGAAGTAATTCTGCAGTCAAGTACATAAAATACGGTTCAATTAATGTAAGCGCAATATCCGATGAAGCTTCGGTAGATAAACGTTTATGAATCTGAACAAATATCCAACCCAATGCTAATCCGATTCCTGCACCTCCAATTATCATCCATAAAAAACTGGTCGCCGCTTCTTGCCAGATAAATTGTCCGGTTCCAACTGCAATTAACGCAAATCGAAAAATGATTAATGAGGACGCATCATTGAGCAAACTTTCTCCTTCCAGAATGGCTGAAGTGGATTTGGGGATTTTTACAAATTTTGTAATTGCACCCGTACTTACAGCATCCGGAGGTGAAACAATTCCACCCAACAAAAATCCTAAAGCCAACGTAAATCCGGGAATAAAATGATTGGCGAAAATGGCAACGGACAAAGCAGTGAAAAATACTACTAAGAATGCAAAACTCCCGATGATTCTCCACCATTTTTTCATTTCTTTAAATGAAATACTCCAAGCTGCTTCAAATAATAAAGGCGGAAGAAATATAAAAAAGATCAGATCCGGATCAATTTTGACCATTGGTAACCCGGGAACAAAACTGACTAATAATCCGGCTACGACCAATAAAATAGGGTAGGCGATCTTCAGTTTGTTGGCCCAAATATTTAACAGCACGATAGCTGCAATCATGGCAAGAAAAAATGGTAATAGTGTATGCATCAATTATAGTTTGTGCTTTTGATGTTTAAAATTAATATTTAAAAATATAAAAATGCTTTTAATTTTAGATGCTTATTCTAAATTCTTATTTTTGCAAAAAATCAGTTGAAGGTTATGAAGCCAAGCTTAGCAAAAGGAACAAGAGATTTTACTGCGAAAGAAGTTTCCAGAAGAAAATACATCATCAATACATTACAAAAGAATTTCGAATTATTTGGATTCCAGCCATTGGAAACACCAAGTTTCGAAAATCTTTCTACTTTGACAGGTAAATATGGAGAAGAAGGCGATCGATTAATTTTTAAAATCTTGAATTCCGGAGATTATGCAGCAAAAACAAACGAAAAAGATTGGGCGAATAAAAATTCTCAAAAACTGATTTCTCAGATTTCAGAAAAAGCACTTCGTTATGACTTGACTGTTCCGTTTGCTCGTTTTGTAGCAATGAATCACGGCCAATTGGCTTTTCCTTTTAAACGTTATCAGATTCAGCCGGTTTGGAGAGCTGATAGACCACAAAAAGGAAGATTCAGAGAGTTTTATCAATGTGATGCTGACGTTGTTGGAAGTACGAGCCTTTGGCAGGAAGTTGAATTATTACAATTATATTTCAAATCGTTCAGAGATTTAAAATTATCAGTTTCAATTCATATTAATAATAGAAAGATTCTTTCCGGATTAGCTGATTATGCAGGGATTGCAGATAAATTAATTGATTTTACTGTAGCTCTTGATAAATTAGATAAAATTGGAAAAGATGGTGTGACTAAAGAAATGTTTGAAAAAGGAATTTCTGAAGAAGCAATTTCCAAACTTGATTTCCTTTTCAGTCAAACTAATGATGCTTTGGAAAATCTTCTTAATCTAAAAGAAAAATTTGCAGGAAACGAAATTGGATTGAAAGGTGTAGAAGAATTAGAATTTGTAATCATCAATGCTTTGAACCTTGGAATCGATTCTCAGAACTTAGTTTTTGATATTACATTAGCCAGAGGTCTGGATTATTATACAGGTGCAATTTTCGAAGTGAAGGCTGATGAGGTTGCTATGGGTTCTATCGGTGGAGGTGGACGTTATGATAACTTGACGGAAGTTTTTGGTGTTAAAGATATTCCGGGGATCGGGATTTCTTTTGGTTTGGACAGAATTTATTTAGTAATGGAAGAATTAGATATTTTTCCGGAGGACTCTGAGAATAATGTGAAATATCTTTTTGCTAATTACGGGGAAGCCGAATCGATTGAGGCTTTGAAATTAATTTCTGAATTGAGAACCAGAGATATTTCAGCTGAACTTTACCCCGAAGCTTCAAAACTTAAAAAGCAATTCACGTATGCCGAGAAAAAAGGCATTGAAAATCTTGTTTTTCTAGGTGGCGAAGAAATTGAAAACCAAACAGTCACCATCAAAAACCTTGAAACCGGAGATCAAAAAACCATTAAAATTGAGGAATTTTTGAATTAATATTTAATAATTATCGAAAACACTACGGATACTTTCCAGTGTAGAAGGAGAGGTGGTATAATTACTGACATTTTCCAGCTCTTTTTTTCGTTTACGGATAAAGTCAGTTGGCCTGATTCCGTTGATTTCGAAGAACAGATCGGAAAAATTCTGTCTGGAAGCAATGCCACATTCTTTTGCAAGGCTATCAATCGTATAATTCAGATACATATTTTTCTCAAATAAGAGATATGTTATGTGTCTGATTCTCAGATCGCCAAGGTATTTGTTGAAGTTCATTCCTTTCTCTTCATTGATGACATGTGACAAATAATTGGAGTTAGTTTCAAATTGTACAGCCAATTTTTGAATAGTAAGACCTTTTTGAGTGAACTGTTTTTTCTCTTCAAATCTTTTTAGTTTTTGGAGCAAATCTTTTCTGATGGCCTCTGTTATATGTGTTTTTTTGTCATCAATATTTTCGTGAGTTGCAGATGCAAACAATGGTTCTTGCTGAGGAACATATTTATGAGTTCTTAGCTTTTCCTCCAAAACAAGATATTTGCTAAGGATATCCTTTTCGTTTTTGAAACGCTTTCTTAAAATAATGAATAATACTACTGCTAAAATAACAAATGCTGCAAGAAAAATTCCTCCCCAGATGTTAACTTTTTCTAATCTTCCTTTTTCTTCTAACAGAGAATTAGTATCATACTCTCGATGTATTTTTAATGACAAATAAGCAAAATCTCTAGAAATGATACTATCAGCCTTTAAGAGTTGGGTTGTATAGTAAAGTTGATTTTCGTGTTCTTTTTTACTTTTGTAATGATTAATAAGGATTTCGTAATTTTCTCGCAGTTCCGGAAGCACAAAATCATGCTTAACAAACATCGAATCTATTTTTTTAAAATTAGATATCGCTTCATTATCCTTATTAAGAGCAGAATAACTTTTACCAATGTAGAAATAATCAACAGACTTCCAAGCAAAGTCATCATTAATAAGAGCCAAAGACTGATTAAGATAATCTATGGCAGACTGATAGCGACCGTTGGAATACTCGGACAAGCCTTTACATTTTAAAAAATAGCTTCTTTCCTGTGAGAAATCAGGATTATTAAATGTTTTTAGTAATCCTATTTCTATAAGAGAGTCTGCTTTTTGAGAATCTTTAAGATTTCTGTAACAGATAATCAGTTGATGAAGACTGTTCAGATAACCCTTTTGATTATTAAAAATTTGATTTTTGTGAAGATTAGGATTATTGGACTCTTTTTCGAAATAAGTAACACAATTTTGAAACAGCTCAAAAGCTTCTTCATAATACCCCAAATAGTTCTTTACAATCCCTAAGTGATAAGATACTTTGTTTTTTAAGTACAAATCACCTGTGTTTTTAGAATATTTGTAAGCCATCAAATACTCATCCAGTGCAGGTTTGTATTTTTTTAGTTTTGCATAATAAATACTACCTTTTAAAACATAGGCAGAAGATATAATGTCTTCGTCCTGAGTTTTATAAGCAACATTGATACAGCTGTCAGCATATTGAAGTTTGGTTTGATAAGATTTGGAAAAGAAAACGGCATCTCTGTATCCTTGGAAAAGCTTATTATACTTTTTTTCCTTTTTTGCTTTATAAATATAAGAATCTAAATATTTGAAAGCTCGGGTATCATTTTCAGGGTAATATTCATATATTTTTCGAATATGTTCATAATCCTTTGGAGCCTTGTCCTTGGAAAAAGCTAACCCGAAAGTAATGACAAATATGATAAAAATAAATTTTTGCATGCCAAATTATTAATCATTGTCATTTGTGTTCTTCAAAATTACGCAAAATTATTAATTTTTTATCAAAAAATATTCAATACATTTAAATTAATTGAAATAGATTTAAGTTATTGAATTTCAGATTTTTAAATGTGTCTTTATTTGTGAATTAGGACGTCACTATTTTCGAATTTTGACAGATATTGCTTTCATTTTGTAAATGTAGGGTATATTTTTGCCAAAGAAAGTTAAACGGGAGTAATTTTCGACAAACAAACTTTTAAATCTATAATAATCTATCTATATCATGAAAAAATTTATTTCAATCTTGACAATTTGTGTCGTATCATTGAACTTCGTTTCTTGTCGACAAGATGACGATGCAGAAGTTACTTCTGTTAATATGACAGAAAAAACGGTAAGCTATAACAAATCTGGCGATAGCGCGGTAACAGATTCTACAAGAGCCATAGTTGCGAAGCCGGCGCCGGTAGACCCGGATCCACCAGTAAGAGATGGTACAAGCTGGTAAGAATCTTTAGGAATTAACATTCATTCTCTGCACTAATATTAATTACTCCCGCTTCAATTCATGATTATATAGATTGGAGTGGGTTTAATTTTTTAAGGAGTTATCTCCAAAATTGTTCGCAAAAGGCATTAACATAACTAACTAAGTGAAAATCATGAAAACTAACTATGTGATCATTGGCTTATTTGCAATGATTACTGTAAAATCTCAGGTGGGCATAAACACAAAAAATCCAAAAGCAACATTAGATGTTCAAAGATCACTTAAAAGTGATATTCCGGATGGATTTATTCCACCAAGGATTTCGGCTGATTCACTTATGATGAAAGAAAAATTCTATGGCCCAGATCAAAATGGTGCTATTGTTTACGTTACTTCTCCTGCAAAATCCGGAAAAGTATCAAACAAAACAAAAAATCTGACCAGTTCAGGATATTTTATCTTCGATTCCGAATATACAAACTCGGATAGGACAAAAGGATCATGGAAAAAAATGTTCAGTGATCCGGATGCGTTTTCAGCTAAAGGTACTTCCGGTATTTCAATAGATTCGAAAACAAATAAAATAGAGGGAAGTAATTTCCAAGCTGTGCGATTCAAAAATATAATTGCCAGTGTTGGGGAAGAATTTGTTTCCGATAACCAATATGTTGTTAAAGAAGCTGGACTTTATTATGTTAATTATTCAATCCGATTTGGAGAAGGCCTTACTGTAAAAATTCCGACAGATGCAAAAGTTGGAGTTGCTATATCAAAAACTTCTTCAGATAACAAAGTAGCTTTGCTAGACAACTTAATAATGGGAAGGTTGGTGACATCAGAAAAGGAAACAATTAGTTTGACTCAGGGAAATATTAATCACATCTATAATTTGAATGCAGGCGATAAACTAAGTTTTGGAGTAACTGCAGAAGATGTGAATCTATCATCTTTGGGAAAGGTTTCTACAGATATTACAGTATATAAAATAAGATAAACATCATGAATAAATTAAATAATTTGATTGTCGTAAAACTAGCTGAGATTATTTTATTCGTTTTGAAATTATGTTTTGGCGATGAGATATTTCGCAAAAAAACACATTAAAAAAAGTTTGTCTACTTTTGCAGAAATTTGAATTCTATGAAGCTCGGACAAACACAAACGCTCAAAATTTCTGAACAGATTTCTTCTGGTTTTATCCTTAGAGATGAAAACGAGGAAAAAGCTTTTATCCAAAAGATTTTTGCTGATGATTCTTGGGAAATTGGAAAAGAGGTAGATGTTTTTGTCTATCAAGAAGAAGGTAACCTCAAAGCTACTACAGAAAAAGCCAATGCAGAAATAGGAGATTTTGCTGTAATGACTTGTGTTCAGAGTTTACCAAGTGGAGCTTTTATGGATTGGGGAATTATCAAAGATCTTTTTATTCCATACAAGCAGCAGAAGTCCAAAATTATAGAAGGAAAACGCTATTTGGTTTATGTTTATATTGATGAAGCAACAGGGCTGATTACGGGAACAACCAAGTTCAAACGTAATCCTCAATATGAAAATTTGCACTTTAAAAAAGGAGATAAGGTTGATTTGATTTTAATGAACGAGTCCGAATTGGGTTGGAATGTTGTTATCAATAAAAGATATATCGGATTGGTTTACGCTTCTGATGTTTATAAAAAATTATATCCTTTGTCAGAAGAAACAGGCTATATCAAAGCTATCCGAGAAGACGGTAAAATAGATGTTACGCTTCAGCCGGAAGGTTTTGAAAACGTAGATGAGTTCAAACAAAAAATCCTGGATAAGCTGAATGATAATTATGGACTTATTTATCTTTCCGACAAATCTTCTCCTGAAGAAATAAAGAATGAATTGCAAATGAGCAAAAAGAACTTCAAAAAATCTATAGGAAGTCTTTATAAAGATAAAGTGATTGAAATTTTAGATGATAAAATTAAGTTACTTTAGTATTCACTGTTAATTATCATTTTTCTGAAAATTAATATTTATATCTTTTTCATTGGAACCTTTTTTGTTTAAGAAGACAAAATAAAGCCAATGAAAAAGATATTGATAAGTGGAGCTACCGGACTTGTTGGTAAAAAACTGTCCAAAAAATTATATGAACGAGGTTACCAAGTTGAAATTCTGGTTCGTTCAAAATCTGAAAACTCTGATTTCAAAGCTTATATTTGGGATTATGAAAAAGGGTTTTTGGAAAAAGGGGCTCTTGATAATACTTATATTTTCATACATCTTGCCGGTGCTTCTATCAGCAAACGCTGGACAGAATCTTACAAAAAAGAAATTTACACTAGTCGAATAAATTCTGCACAATTCATCTACGAACAGTTACAGAAACAGAATATACATCCGGAAGCCGTTATTTCTGCTTCAGCAGTTGGATTTTACGGACAAATTACTTCGGAACATATTTTCTCTGAACAAGACACATCTGCAGAAGATTTCTTGGGAAGCGTGTGTACAGACTGGGAACAAAAAGCTTTGCAGTTTGAAAATCTGGGAAGCAGGGTGGTGCGAGTTAGAACTGCAACGGTTTTATCAGAAAAAGATGGTGCTTTGAAAGTTTTCAGAAAACCTATCGATTTTAATATGGGTGCGGTCTTAGGAACCGGAAAACAATATTTTCCGTGGATTCATTTGGACGATTTGGTTGATATTTATTTCAAAGCAGTAGAGGATGTAAGTATGAACGGCGCTTATAATGCTTCTGCACCAGATTTTGTAAATAATGAAGTTGTCACAAAAAAACTGGCTTCTCATCTCAATAAAAAAATATGGTTACCTAACATCCCCAAATTTATAATAAAAGCTATTTTAGGAGATATGTCAGTTTTGGCTTTGGAAGGTAGCAGAATCTCTTCAAATAAAATTGAAAATTCTGGTTTCAGATTCAAATATAGCAATCTTGATTCTGCACTTTCTGATGTTCTTTAAATAAAAAAAGCCATCTGGAAAATCAGATAGCCTTGAATTGGAAACTGGGAAAAATTACTGAATTTTTGCAATGAAAGTTCCTTCTGTAATATCAACTTTTTCTGTAGAGCCACTCACGTTTTCATAAGCGGTTGCTGTAAAAGTTCCTTTCACTTCAGTAGCAGTAGCCTCTGTGATTTCCACTTTTCCGGTCCCTCTTACGGATGTATATGTTTTCATATTACCTATAGATATCATCTTCATGTAATTGATGTAGCCTTTCGTAAGGTCATTGTTACCAGAATTATAAGTGCCTTTTCCACTGTAGTTTGCAATTTGGATTTGAATAGAATTTCCACCGGAATCGCTACTTTGGATAACCAACATTCCACCTGCAGCAACTCCTGTCGGGTCAACATAGCTTTTATATTCGCCACCGTTGACTTTTGCTTTTAGGTGTAGTCCTGATGTTGATTTGTCATCAATATCATCATCGTCTTGCCTGCAGGAATTAAAAATTAATGATAAACTAATTAATCCGATCAATAAAAAAGAAAATTTTCTGAACGTTTTCATAACATTTATTTTTAGAGGTTTTTGTGTTTACAAAACTCATCAAAAAACAAATCTGCTTCAATAAGGCATTTGTCGTATTTTAATAACTTAAAAAGTGCTATTTTTATCAAAATTTTCCAATGAGACTGACAGAAAGAAACGAGAAAAGATTATCTGTTTTAGAAAAAATTGCCAACGGGATTATCTGGTGGGTAGGTTCCATTCAGTCGCTTGTTTTTCACACTATTTTTTTTATAGTAAGTTTTGCTTTGCCGATTTTCAATATTGTGGAATTCGAACATATGTTGTTGGTGCTGACGACTGTTGTTTCTTTGGAAGCGATTTATTTGGCAATTTTCATTCAGATGTCTGTTAACAAAAGTTCAGAACATATCGAGGATTTGAAAGAAGATGTTAATGAGATTCAGGAAGATATTGATGAGATTCAGGAAGATATTGAAGAAATCCAAGAAGATATTGACGAGATTCAAGAAGACGTAGAAGAAATTCAGGAAGATGTTGAAGAAATCAACGAGGATGACGAAGAGGAAGATCATAGCGAACGTGCCAGAACAGTTATGTTAAAAAGCAAAGTTTCCAGTAACAAGAACGATATCAAAAACCTAAAGGATAAAATCAGGGAACTTGAAAACCTAATTGAAAACTTGAAAAAAGAAGAGAATTAACGATTAATTCTAAATGAAATAATCGCTCATTAATTATTGTAAAAACTTTTGAATATAAATATTCCTTTGTTCTTTAGATATTCCTAAAGCCTGATGAATATAATTATCTGTAGAACCGTACTTTTCATCAATCTCATCAAAAGCCGCTTGCAGATAATTGCGTTCAATCCAACTTGTTTTTTCAATCACGCCAATATCAAGTTTTGGAAACACAAAATGAAAGTTATTTGCGAGATTCAGTCTTTTATTAATAATCTTTTTTCGAAGATTATTAGATTGTAGATATTCCTCGAAGATGGCAGAATCATCAAACTTCAGAACCTTCAAGATTATTGCCGTAATTATTCCTGTTCTGTCTTTTCCTGCGGTACAATGATAAAGGACAGGTTGATCAGAATCCAAAATCTCTATAATAATTTTTCTTATTACTTCCGGATTTTCCGAGACATAATCTGTGTAGAATTTTATCATTCTTTTATCAGCATCATTTGCAGAAATTTTTCCTTTCAAAGCCATTTTTTTGGCATTTGCCATTTCATCGTTTTTGTCCTCAAAAGCAGGATGATTTTGATAAGAAATTTTTTTTGGAAACCGGTCTGGTTCTTTTGTTATTTCCTGATGAGTTCGGAGATCAATGATTTTACTGATTTTCAATTTTTCGATTTCATCAAAAGAAGATTGTCTGAGATGATGAAGATTTCCGCTTCTGTAAATCAGACTGTCTTTGAATATTTTTCCGTCAGAATTTTTAATTCCTCCTAAGAATCTAAAGTTATTTACCTTTTTTATTTCAATCTGGTTTTTATCCGAATAAGTTGAAAATTCTGCTTTGGAAGAGGTATAACTTTTACACGAGAAGCAGATTAAACACACAAATAAAAATCCAAAATACTTCATTATGAGATAACATTTGCTCAAAACTAAATATTTTGGAGTAATAAATTAGAAATTATATAAGATTATTTTTTTACAATCTATTCTGTTCATCAGTCTTACGTCCGGCTTTCGCATCTTTTACTTTCTGATTCCCGAAATTATATTTCAGATTGATCATAAAATACTGCGTATCGCGATAATCTTTGAAATATTGGTTCTGGTCAGCATATCTTGTTGATATTATATTCTTGTCTGTTCGGAAAATATCATTGAAAACCAGACCAGCTTCCAATTTTTTATCAAACATTTTTTTGTTAATGATAACATTCGTTCTCTGGGAAGAACTGATGTCAAACGAACCCTGGATCGTCTTGGAATTGTAAACATAAGACACATTCAAATCCCAGGTTTTTGCTTTGTCCAAAGTGATTTGCGTGGAAATATTCGCATTGTAAAAGAACACATCATTTTTATACAAAATCTTGTCTGTTCCCATAAAGTAATTCTCCTGATATTCTCCCATTGCAAAAAGATTCAGTTTCCAGAATGGCTTTATAGAAAAGTTTTTTGAGAAATTGATTCCCAGATTTTGTCCGTGGTCGATATTCGTGTAATTGTAAACCGTTTCAAAAGTCTCCGGATTTTGGATAGAAATTTCCATCGAAGGATCTTTGATATAGCTATAATATGCCTCGAAATTCCAATCTTTTACAGTGTATGTCAAGCTAAGATTATGAATGATTGTTGATCTCAAATAAGCATCACCTTGGAAGTAAGAATATAGATTGTAATAAGATTTTGAAGGATTCAGGAAATCATAATTCGGTCGGTCGATTCTTTTTCCGTACGAGAATCCTAATTGCTGGTCTTCCTTCAGATTATACATCAGATAAAAAGTAGGAAACAGTCCGGTTCTGGTTGTCTTGTTTTCTACAACAGGATTGTCAGAATTAGTTTTGATCAATGTCGTTTCCGAGCGCAAACCAGCTTTTATTTCCCATTTTTCCCATTTGTATTCTGAGGAAATATAACCAGCAAAAATATTCTCTTTATAATTAAATAGGTTACTTTTTGTCAAATCAGGAATCAAAGTTCCGCTTGTTCCATCAAAGAAATCGAGGTCATTTTTATTGTTTACAAAACTGTATTTCAGTCCGCTTTCCAACGTGAATTTATCATTGGAAAATCGATGATCCAATTGCGTTGCATAAAGCGAAATATCCTGAACACTATTATTCGCAAATCTGTTATTGCTTGCAGGTTGACCCTCAAAATTCAATAAAGTGGCAACATCCTGATTTTCTTTGAAGCGTTTTGTACTCGAGTTATTGGTCCAGGTCAGGTTGTTGTTTCCAAATTTTTTATCATAAACCAGATAAGAATTAAAACTGTTATCATATTGTTTTTTCTTGTTGGAGGTCAAATAATTGGATTGTAATTGATTGTTTTCTGTGTTGTAAATATTAGTTGGAACGTTATAAAGACCATTATTATTTGGCGCATTATAACCATCAAAACCAAACTGAATGGTTGACAAACTATCTACAGCATATTGTCCGGAAAAGTTATAAATATGCTGTTCGTGAGCGTGTGTTTTTCTTACCATATCACTTTCCCAGCGTGTTTTATCTTTATCAAAAATCACGACATCGAAATTGTATCGCACATAATCGCCTGTTACAAAATTATAATTGCCGGTCAACTGCCATTTGTCCGTATTATAAGACTGCGAAGTTCCGATCATCCTTTTGGCATAAGTCGATTGCGTATATCTTGTCGAGATTCTTCCTTTGTAGCCGGAAAGAACATTTTGCTTCATTTTGATATTGATAACAGCGCCTCCCTGAGCTTCGTATTTAGCTGGTGGATTTGTGATGACTTCTACAGACGAAACATTATTTCCGTCAGTATTTTCAAGAAGTTGTTTCAACTGCTCCTGAGTCATCAATGTTTTCTTATCATTGATGGTTACGATGATTTGCGAATTTCCACGAACACTCAGTTCTTCATTTTTTACTAAGATATTGGGTGTGCTTTTCAGAATATCCCAGGCATTCAGATTTTGAAGAGGTGTTTTGTCGATATTAAATTCCAGTCGGTCAATTTTCCTTTTCAGTAAAGGTTTGTTAGCTTTGATTGTGACGCCAGCAATTGATTTTACAGTGTCTTTTTTAAGAATAATATTTAGAAATTCATTTTCTTCCAGAGTGATTTCATAATCCTAGTAATCTTGTTTTTTGATAACAATAGAGACAGGAAACTTTGAAATTCCTTCAAGATTAAAATTCCCTTCTTTATCAGAATAGAATATTGATTGATTATCATTGATTTCAATGCTTGATTCAGAAATGGGCTCCTGATTTTCGTTCTCGATGTGTCCTTTGATACTTTGACTCCAAATCACAGTTGGTATCAATAATATCATTATTAAATAAGTTTTCATAGCTAACAATTTCATTTCAATAATTTTGACAAAATTGAGACGAATCGCAGGAAAGTTTTGTTAATGAACGGTTAATGGAAGGTTAATGCCTGTTTTGAAAGAAAATTGATTGTATTTTTGGAATATTAAATTAAGGCTTCGACTCCGCTCAGCCTGACAATTTAAACAATTATTATTAGAAGTGTCATCCTGAGCGGAGTCGAAGGATGTTTTTATTAAATCAATAAACTTTTGTGCCTTTGTGGTTTTATTATAAAATATGAATCGGAAGAAAAACCTCACGATTATTTTGTTCACGTTCAGCCTTGTTATTTTGGTTGTTCTACAAGGCTATTACATCTACAATTCTTATCGCCTCGAGGAGAAAGAACTCATCAGACAAGCAAGGGTTATTGCAGACAAGACACTTGCCACAATGGAAAAATATGAAACAGAAACCAATGAAGAAAAATTAGTAGGCGATTTTGAAAGACTAAAAAAAGGAATTGTTATCCAAAAGGAACAGATCACGCATCCAGAAAGAATTTATAGCTCAGAAAAACTGTACAACGAAAAATTAGAGAAAGTTCTTAAAGACAATATCGCAGATTCGGGTTTTGAGATTGCAATCAAGAGCGAAATTTATTCAATACTGGATGAAGTGCAAAAAAAAGAACTTTTGCCTGCCAATCGTTCACTTGTTTTGTACCAAACTGTAAAAAAGATGACCAAACCTTTGACGATTAACGAAGGCAAGTGGTCGAGTCGACAATCCAAGGAAAATACAGATTTAAAACTGGATGAGAAGAATTATAATTATCTAGTGAAATCTAAATCTACTTTCCAACTTTTGAATGTCAAAATTTTAGTTTTAAAGAAAGTCATTCCTTTGATTATCATTAGTTTGCTAATTGTTATTTTGATTGTCATCCTATTCCGTAATAGTATCAAAAATCTAAATCGTCAGGAAAAGAAAATCGCACAGCTTCACACAACAATAGATTCTATCGCTCACGAACTGAATACGCCAATCACAACTTTGAAATTTTCAATTGCTCAATCTTCTGATTCTGAAACCAAAGCTTTGTTGGAACGTCAAATCAAACGTCTGGAGAATATTGTTTCATCCATTCATAATAACGATTCTGATGATATTTTAATTGATAAAAAAGAGATTGAAAATTACTTTTCAGAAATTAAAAAGTCCTTTGATAAAATCGATTTCAAGATTAAAATCGACTTTACTGAAAATCAATCTCTATTTCAGAACGATTTCAAACAGATTATGGATAATCTAATAGATAATTCATCAAAATACGGCGCAAAAGAAATTGAGATTTTTATTAAAGCTAACAAGTTGATTGAAATAGAAGTTTCCGACGACGGAATCGGAATCCCCAAAGAAGAAAAGGAAAATGTTTTTGATAAATATTACCGCATTACAAGAGATGAAAATCTTCACGTCAACGGTCTTGGAGTCGGACTTTTTTTGGTTAAAAGAATAGTTGACAAATACAAAGGAGATATCGAAGTGAATCCAAAAAAGAAAGGTGTTTCATTTAAAATTACAATTCCCAATGAAGCCTAAAATTTTATTAGTAGAAGACGACCTAGATTTGGGAATGGTTCTGAAACAATATTTGGAATTTTCTGATTTCGAAGTCAATTGGATCCCAAATCCAGAATTAATTCTGAAAAATAAAAGATCAATTGAGCAATACCAGTTAGCGATTCTTGACGTAATGTTGCCTGTGATCGACGGTTTCGAATTGTCTAAAGAAATCCGAAAAACTTCTAATATTCCATTTTTGTTTTTGACGGCGAAAGGTCAAAGTATCGACAGAATTCTTGGTTTAAAACTTGGTGCAGATGATTATATCACAAAACCTTGCGAGCCCGAAGAATTGATTTTACGAATCAAAAATATTCTCAAAAGACAACAGAATTCTACAAAAACAATAATTAAACTCGGGAATTATTCTTTCATTCCGTCGCAGTTTCAATTACTTTTTCAAAACGAAACAATTCAGCTGACCGAGAAAGAATCGGAATTGTTGCTTTTGCTTTCCAAAAACAATCAGAAAATCATCAACAGAAAAGAAATCCTTGAAACACTTTGGGGCGAAAATGATTATTTCTTGGGCAGAAGTCTGGATGTTTTTATGACCAGATTGCGAAAATATTTCCAAAAAGATGAAAGAATCAAATTCGATTCTGTTCGCGGAATAGGTTTCAAGGTTGAGTTTCCGGAATAAAAGTTTTATTTAAATAAAAATCCCACTTAATTCTAAGTGGGATTTTGGTTAGTTACTCTCAAAACTTATTGTTTAATAACTTTCTGGGTTTGAGATTTACCATCAGCAAAATCTATTTTCATCAGGTAAACTCCAGCAGAAAATTTGGAAAGATTGATTCTTGTGGAATTGTCTTCCAGTAATATTTTACCATCAACATTATAAACAGACACCTTGTTTACTTTACTTGTTGTACTGATATTGATAAAGTCTTTTACCGGATTTGGATAGACTTCTGTTTTTTTTGTAGCGATATCTTCCGTTCCAAGTTTGATCTGAGCAGAGTAGAGAGGTCCATACCATACGCTGCTTTGATCATTTGAGCACTTTGATTTTACATAGGTTTCATAGATCCAGTTGACATTCAGGTCGCTTCGGGAATCTTTGGGTTCGTTCTCTATGTCTCTATAAGTTTCCTGTCCAGCTGCTGTGAATATATTTCTTCTACCCCAAAGTGTTTGCCATTGATTAGAATTTCCAGCTTCTTTCCAGGCAAGATCAACGGTTGTATTGACTTGGTTGGTGATTTTGAAATCATAAGGAGCAGCACAGACCACATCACCATTTTTCTGATTCTGGATGTACATGGAAATTGGGAAATAACCTTGCTGACCAGTAAATACAGCTGTTGGAACATCGATTTTTATAGTATGTGTTCCTGCAGATAAATTTCCTAAATTAATCTCTCTATTTGGAATCACATCACCAGGACACCAGTTGTTCCAAGAGATCCAGCCTCTTAAGGTTTTTGCGGTAGTTCCATAGATTCCATTTCCTTGCGTGTTGTATTGTCTGTAATCTTCACAGTTTTTTCCACCTGGCATATATTGACTTACCAATTGGTCATCTAGATAGACGTTATGTACTCTTTTTACATATTCTTCACCTCCGGAATTCGACCCATGGTTAGAGGTGCTAAGATGTAGAATAGCATTCGGAACAGGCTGTTCAAGCGTAAAAGTTACTAATCTTGTTGTTTGTCCCGGAACATCTGTAGCATTATAATTATTCAGATTTTGACGATAGGAAAGTGGTAAAAAGAAGTTTTGAGAAGGTGTTACGGCTCCACTTGTTACAAATTCCAGATTCCCACGGAAAACATCTGTTCTGTTCGCACATCCAGCAACCTGAGTATTGGCTGCGGCAGAGTAACCATCAGCTCGGAACTCGATCCAAAAATCATATGTAGCAGATAGAGCTGTATCATGCAATATGTTGGAAATATTATCCACCTGAAAACTGTATGGAACCTGAGTTGGCGAAATGTTTTTGTTCATAAAAGGAGTAATGAATCGTCCAATCTCGATACGCTTGATGTCGCTTTGGTTATAAGTATAAGTTGTTGCTCCTTTTGGTACAAGGACAAGATTGACACCAGCAAGTCTGTCATAATTGTCACATGCTGCTGTTAGAACGATATTCATCTTTACATTGCTTCCAATGGATGCAATTTCAGAATCTGTTAGTTTTCTGGAGATGATATCCTGCTCATAAGCATGTAAACGGATTGCCCCAGCCGGAATTTGAGAATAAGCTTCAGCCGGCATGGTTTCTCCTTCTCCCAGATAATGGTACATACTGTAAAAAGGAACATCATTGAAAACAGATACATTTTGGGCTCTAAAAAATGGTGCTATTGCAAGACCTGCAACGACAAAAAGTAATTTTTTCTTCATATTAGATTTATTATTATAACAAATTTATGGAATCTTTATGAATAAAGGCTTTTTGTTGATTATTTTCTGAGTTTAAATTTTGTTTTTATTGATTGTACTAAGTTTTTGATAATATTGATCTAAAGTTTAAGGAGCGAATAGAAACTTGCGATTCTCCTTGGAATGGATTATCTTTAAGAAAATTTAAACACTATGATATTTATATGGGTTATAGTCTTTTTTGGACTGATTACATTATTTGCTTCTTTCTTCACGGTTAAACAAGAAACAGCGGCTATTGTTGAGCGTTTGGGAAAATTCCATTCTGTGAGACATGCGGGTCTTCATCTCAAAATTCCTTTTATCGACCAGATTTCCAAAAGAATGAATCTCAGAATTCAGCAATTGGATGTCATGATTGATACCAAAACACTGGATAATGTTTTTGTTAAGATGAAAATATCTGTACAGTTTCAGGTTATCAGAACTCAAGTTGCTGATGCTTTTTATAGATTGGAAAGTCCACACGATCAAATTACTTCTTATGTGTTCGATGTTGTAAGAGCAGAAGTTCCAAAACTAAAATTAGATGATGTTTTTCTTAAAAAAGATGATATTGCAGTTGCGGTAAAAGCAGAGCTTCAAGAAGCAATGCAAAGTTATGGTTATGATATCATCAAGGCTTTGGTTACGGATATAGATCCGGATGATCAAGTGAAACATGCAATGAATAGAATCAATGCTGCTGAGCGTGAAAAAACAGCTGCAGAATATGAATCTGAAGCACAAAGAATCAGAATTGTGGCAGTTGCAAAAGCAGAAGCTGAGTCTAAAAAACTTCAAGGACAAGGTATTGCTGACCAAAGACGGGAAATTGCAAAAGGTCTGGAAGAGTCTGTGAAAATGTTGAACAGTGTGCAGATAGAACCTCATGAAGCTTCGGCACTAATTGTTGTGACACAGCATTATGACACTTTGCAATCTATTGGAGCGAACAACCGTTCAAATCTTGTTTTGTTACCAAATACACCAACCGCTGCTAGTTCTATGTTGAATGATTTGGTGGCTGCAATGGCTGTTTCAAAACAAATTGATAATGATGATAGCCCAAAACCGAATCGACAAAATCCAAAATTTTTATAATAAAAAAGCCTGAATTATTCAGGCTTTTTTATTTGTCGTCAATATTAAATCCGATTGTTCTGACAGGTTCTTCTTTTGCTTTGTAAGCTTCAAGTTCTTGTTTTAGATCTTCGATTCTTCCTGCAAAACGATCATAAGAATTATCTTCGGCTTCGGATAAAAATTCCTGAACATTGTTGAGATATTCTCCTGTTAATTTAGATGCAGATTCTTTTAGGCAAACTTCCAAAATCCCTTGACTGATTTTGATGTTTTCGGTTTTATTTTTCAGATAAAGACTTCGGATTCGTTTTTTGAGACTTTGTGTAAAATCGATGAGCATTGTGTTGGAAAATACCTTCATTTTTTCGGCTGTTTCTTTCCAAAAAGGAATTTCATCTGCTTTATTATTTTCTAATATTTTAAGTAAAGTTGCATTCTCATTGAGATTCTTTTTCATGTTGAAAAGCAACATTTCCGCTCGTTCTTGCTTATTTGGAGGGAAAACCGGAATCAAAACATCAAATCTTCCAGGCGCCAAAATCTCAGGTTCAATTCCAATAAGTTCCTTTGCCGAACCGATCATCAGGATATTTTCTTTTTCAAATTTTTCGATGTTGTGAAGTGTGCTTTCTTTGACATCTTCATAGTCAGGATTGATGATTTTATTTTCCTGCTTTTGCATCATTATCTCATCAAAATTTTCAAGAAACAGGATCGTTTTTTCCTTCTTAAGCATTTGAGAAAGGTAATCTTCAAAATTCGATTGCTTGTCGTTGATCAAAATTGATTTTAATTGAGATTTCCTGATTTCAAAAAAATCAAAATTTATCATTTCAGCAATTTTCTTTGCCCAGAAGATTTTTCCACTTCCCGGAGGTCCATAAACAATAATTCCTGCGGCTTTCTGAATTCCCCAATTCTCCGATTGTTCTGGATTAAGGAAAGGTTCAA